>QBUN01000407.1 GCA_013180565.1 Candidatus Methanophaga sp. GoMg3.2
TTGATTGTTTGACAGCATCCTAACCACATCTACCCACATGAAACAGCGAAGAGCCTTAAAAATTAGAAGCGTGAAAGATGAAAAGAGATGAGCAACGTCCGAAGTGGTGGCACGACGAAACGAAATCCGCCGGTGTGGATTACACCAGTGCGGAGCTGGTGCAGCGGTATGACGATATGCATCAACGTTTTCGCGACTATGAGAAGAACAGCGAGTCAATCATAAACCTGCTTAAAAAAATCGTATAGATGAGCGAAATAAAATAAATATCCATTCCAATACAGCAAATTATCTTCTCAGTTTTATTACACGGAGGTGGGGTAAAAACCTTTTTAGCCGCTTCTCTATTGACCATCGAAGGTAGAGACTAAACTATTAAAACATAGAGAAGCATGAAACTCCAAGCGTTCCCTAAGCCTATTTCAAATGCGGGTGTAAGAGACATATTTTTTTCCTCCTTTTACGAGGGTTTTATCGCGGGTGTACCTCCAGTACGATACAGACTCAGGTGCATTAACCCGGACTTCTACGCCTTGTGCTGCCGATACTAATATTGGCAGAACGGTAAAAGCTGCAACTACTATTGCTATCAAGGCAAGTAAAACCGCTATGACTACCATTGACGACTTTGGTGTCATTGCGCTCTTGCAATAACTTCAATATCCCATCAAGTGTTTCCCATTTTTGCTTACTTTCTATTCCTACGTTCATTTTTTCTCGCCTTTCTATGCGGAACCATCACTACCTAATTTCGACAGCCCCCTCTTTAGCGCACTCAAACCAGAACTGCGAAGGAAATGGCATGGCTTACCCCGCAACTTACATGCTTCCTTAACCAATCGGCAAGCGTAATGACTGTTTATTTTGAGCAGTTCTGCATTTTCTTTATTCAACTGCTTTCTTTTACTTCTTAAAACATCGAGTTCCTTTTTCAGCCCTTCAATCTGCACATCCCCTCGATAATCGCACTTATCTTTTGCGCATCTAACCGCTCAACTTCGTTCTTATACGGTGCAAATTGCTTTTCCAGCCTCTTTTCCACGCGTTTTGCTGGCTGACTTTGCGTCCTGCATATCTGAGCAAGAGATTGATGCATTTCAAAATCCGCTGAAAACTGGTTCTCATGGTTAAGCGTCAATTCCTTAAAAATTCGCTTCAACCCTATCATCTAATTCACCTTCACTTTCGACTTCTCCAGAGCTATTCTGTAGTAGTCGCGTCAGTTCCTTCATCACCCTTGTTCTCTCCATATCATCCATCATATACAGCCCTCTTTTTTTAGGTTCTCCTAACTGTTAGGATGATTAGGTATTAGGTACATAAATAATAGCCCCTAAAAAGGTTCGGATATTAATAAAAAACCGAATACCTTCTTAATCTTTCTCTTTGACAAATCCCATGAATAATGCTACTGCAATGGCCGATAGAACAAAACCATAAATGAATGTCGTTTCCGGACTTACCATATCCCAAAGTAAACCGGCAATCAAGCCAGCCGGCAGGGCGGCTAAGCCCGTGACGGTGTGAAATGCACCTAATGCAGTAGCTTTTAGCTCCGATGGCGCTAAATCAACAACAAAAGCCCTCTGAACACCATCAATCATAGCATAGAAGACACCATATAACATGAATAACCCGATAATCGAAAAGAGATTCGATACAAAGACAAGGCCAAGAGACGTCAATCCAAACAGCGTATAGCCAATGACGATAACCGGCTTTCTGCCAACCTTATCAGAGAGTGTACCTGCGGGTATTGTGAAAATAGTGTAAAACACATAGAATATCGCGTACAACAACATTGCGGTGGGATTGGATCCCAGAGTGAACCACCCGTCAATCGTTAAGCCCAGATCAAGTACTCGCAGCATTAAAAACGCATAACCAAAATGCCCAAGCGTGAATACGGTCGCAACAATAATGAAACATTTTAGCTGTGGTGTGAGTGCTTTTAAACTAATCTGCAGTGATTTCGTGACAATATGTGTCTTCTTCTCCTCCCTTACAAATAGTATCAACAGAACGGCGATTAACGATGGTATACCAGCAACTAAAAAAACATTCCGGAAACCGAGATAAATGAGTAGGACAAGACCAAGAACAGCGCCAAGGATTGAGCCTAGGCCGTCCATAGCTCTATGAATACCATATGCTTTTCCTCTTACGTTTGTGTCACAGGACTCCGCTATAATTGCGTCTCGGGGTGCGTTCCTGATACCTTTTCCTACCCGCTCTGCAATCCTGATTGCCAATACACTCGGCCATATATATGAAAATGCAAACAGTGGTTTCATTAACGATGAAAGCCCATAACCAAAAAGGAGAAAGGGTTTTCTTCTCGCTATTTTATCAGACCAGTAACCAGAGAATACTTTTAACAGGCTGGCGGTGGTTTCCGCAGCACCTTCTATCAAACCAACAACCGTGGCACTGGCACCTAATGCAGTGGTCAAAAAAAGCGGGATCAGGGGGAATACCATCTGACTGCTCAAATCAGTAAATAAACTAACCAACCCAAGAATGACTACATTTGCTCCAACGCCTTTCATCAAGCCAGTTCTAAAGTTTTTTTTGGCGTTCATATTACCTCCTCTACAAGTTCTTTTATTTTTGGTTTTTTCCTTATAACTATTTAATTTGATAATGTCACATCTCATTTAGAAATCTTCTTTGATCTTATTGCTCGTAATCCAAAACCCATCTTCAACAGGATTGGTATTGCGATCAGCGCTACCAAAATTTCGGAAATGCCGCCAAAAACAAAACTGGTGCTATAACCATACATATCAGAAAGAATGCCAGCCGCAGAAAATCCCACTACAAAACCCAGTGACCCAAAAACATTGAAGCCGCCTATCGCAGCACCCCTCTTATTTGGCGGTGATAGGTCTCCAGCCAGCGCAGTGCTCGATGGGAACATCATTGCTGCAAACACACCACAGCTAAGTATTAGTGCGATAAGGGCTGTTTTGCCCACGAAACACACCAGGCACATCTCCAAGCCATAGAAAAGAGAACCGATAACGAGTAGTGGTGCTCTACCTATTTTGTCCGAGAGTCTCCCAAAAGGGTATTGGAACATGACAAGAGGAAAGAGCAGCAGTGCTTGATACATCCCTCGCTCCGCACCACCAAATCCAAATGCATGGGCCAGATACAGCGGGAACGCGAAGATAAAAAATGCAATTGTGAATCGATCAACGAAGCTGAAAAGGTAAGGAACTGCGAGTCGCTTCTCATCAATCAGAACTTTGATGGATTCGAGCATGGTATCGGGCTTGTTTTCAATGCGAACATCGTGTATCTGGGTCGCCGAAATCAAAGTGCCCATAAGGAAGAGGAAAGAGGTCAAATACATTGGGACAAACACGTTATACCGCTCTGCCAGAAAGCCGCCTAATGGCGCACCAAATGCCATTCCAAGCATCATTGCCATACCTATCACGCCCATTGTCTTGCCATAGCTTGTTTTCGGCACAGAATCCAACGCACTCGTCATCACGAGCGACCATGCCATAACCGTAATAGCGCCCTGTATAAATCTCAGTATCAAAAGAATGGGAAGTGTATTTGCCTGCGCCATAAGGAAATATAGCACGGCAGAGCCTGCAAACCCGAAAACAATGAAAAGTTTCCTTTTGCCACATTTGTCCGAGAGGGATCCCCAAATCATGGCAAAAATTACGTAGGCTAGCATTTCAAGGCTGAAAAACATACTCGCTTCTGTATTGCTGGCATTGAAACGATCAATAATAAATTCTTGGATCACCGGCGCCATAAGCGTCAAACTCAGCATCGCTACAAACATCAAAACCGCATAGATTGCTACTTCCTTAATGTGACTCATTTTTCAATTAACGAGAAAAGAAAGGATCGGTGATTTAAAAACTTTATTGGGTTTTTGAAATTATATATTTACAGACAACCACAACTGGGACCACTACGAATTTTTCTTCTATTGCAACAATTGATGATGTAGGTATAACTAAATTGTGACGCTTAACGTCAACATTCACGAATGCCTCTTTTTACTATACTCTCTCTTTATACTATATACAGGTGTAATAATATGCACATGGCAAAAATATTAAAGGAACATTTAACTTTAGTTTAAAGGAGGAAAAAAGAGAGATGGAAGAAAGAGGTGAATTTGGACCAATAGCCGGGAATAAATTGTTCGGTGCTTTGTACAATACCGAAGGGATAATAATGGCTGCAAATACCAGGATCGTGCACGGTGTTGCAAAAGGCATATTCCGAGCAGCGAAAGATTTGAGAGCAGCAGTTATATTCGAGCTCGCAAAATCAGAGTGCGATTTAAAGGGCGGATATACGGGATTAACACCGCAAGAGTTCTCTAATGCCGTTTGCGAGATTGCGAATGACGTGGGGTTTGGTACGTGGGCTCTACATGCTGACCACATAACGGTAAAGAAAGGGACGGAAGAAGAACTAAAGGTCGTGAAGGAATTAATAGAGGCACAAATTGCAGCTGGATACACGTCATTTGCGATAGACGCTTCTTTTTTGTTTGACCTGAGTGGAAAAACGACTTTGGAGGAACTGCAGCGGAATATTGATGTGACCACAGAACTTGCGAACTTCATTAAGGAAAAGATGGCGGGTAGAGAGTTTGGCTTAGAAGTAGAAGTGGGCGAGATAGGAAAGAAGGATAAAGATGGATTGGTCCTTACAAGTGTTGATGAGGCGACTACGTATATTACCGAGTTGCAGAAGCGGGAGATTTATCCGCAGGTGCTGGCTATTGCAAATGGGTCAACACATGGCAACATATATGATGCACAAGGCAATCTCATTGAACAGGTGTCAATAAATATAGAACGAACGGTGGAGATAGCGAAGGCAATAGAACCTTTTAACGTGCGGATTGCACAGCATGGTATTACCGGAACCCCGCTTAAGTTCATAAGCACGAAGTTTCCTAAAGGTTTGATACTAAAAGGCAATGTTGGCACGTTCTGGATGAATCTGGCATGGGAAGTATTTGAGATATTTGAACCTGAGCTGTACGAAGATATATGGGACTGGACTTTGAAGGAATACCGAGAAGAAGCAGCAAAGAAAGGAATAAGGAAAAATGACGAGATTTTTGGTAAGTACAGTAAATTTGCAATAACAGTATTTAAGGACCGGATATACAGCGTTTCCGACGATACGACACGAGAACTAGAAGCTAAAGCGTACGCAGAAGCAATGATGTTCCTTAAAGCTTTTGGTGCTGTGGCTACTGCGGACAAAGTCTTATAGGTGCTTATCTGAAATAGGATAGCTAATAGCGGTGCTATTCATACCCAGTCAGACGTTTCTTGTTTGAGCATACGTTTTGCCTCTTCATCTCTGCGTTTATGCCCTTCCTTTATCGCCACCGCACGGTTGAAGTACTCATCTGCTTTCTCATCATCGCCCGTAGTTTTGTAAATCTGCGCCAGATTGTAACAAGTTGATACGCCCTCGTCCATAAGATAGTTGCTGAGATTCAGTCCAGTGTTAAAGAATCCAATCGCCATCTCATATTGCTCTAAACTCGCATAAGCAACGCCACAATCGTTACAAGCCTTTGCCAGTGTCGGATGAAGCGGATCTTTCTTCACGATTTCTTTGTAAATTTCGATTGCCTCCTCGAATTTCCCTTCATTAAGACGTTCTTCTGCGAGACTAAGCAACTCTTCTGCGGTCTTTTTATCATCTCCGCTGCCGCTTCTTTCTTCTACCATAACAATAAGATAAATTGCATTAGAGCATAAATAGCATGGGTAATTTTGTTGATCTCAGGCGATTTTAGCCCAGCTTACCTGCGTCTTCTCTCACGCGCATTCGCAATCGTTTATGTATTGCTATTATCTCTTCTTTTCTTCTTTCGTCTGCACGTTCAAGATTATGGAAATATGGAAACTGGATAGTCCCACCCGTTAGAAACTCCTTTATATCTGCTGTGATTTCACTATCAGGAATCGCCTCAGGATCTGCTTCAAACCCCTCCCGGTTCTCTTCCCATTTTGTCACCATATCCATCACTGCACCTTTACCATCACGTACAAAAACATTGCAGACTATATGAAGAACTCGTATATCGTCAGATGCTAGACTTACATTGGCATATGGGACTGCATATTCGTTACCATTGAAGACAACGGATATTCCTCCGTGTGTTGCCACCTCGTTTAGCATCTTATAATCGGTGATGCTGTCGCCAACAGCGATGACATCGCTCAACGCTACCCCCTTTTCTTTCGCTATCGCCCTCACAGCATCTGCTTTCCTCTCTCCGCCTACTACCTTAGTCGTAAAGATGTCAAAGCCCAGCGAAGGGAGTTGAACGAAAAAGAACTCGTTTAGACGATTAACTATGCGTTCTCTGTTCTCAATGTCCGAATAAAGCTCAATTATATCTTCTTCTGCTTTTTTTATTACAGAGCAGACGTCTTTTTGTATGCTTCGCTCTAAATCCAACTTCGTGCACATAATGTTATCTTCGGCGATTCCCAGTTTGCGACCTATATTGTATGCATGCTGCTCGTAACTTGTGGATATGATATAGATGTCCCAATTCTCAGCATGTAACCTCTCAAACAGATATTCGGCACCTTCTACTATCTTTGCACGTTCTGATACTTTCAATATATCTCCTTTGGTTATACCATGCAGCAAGAAGAAAGGCACAATTAAAGCAAGGGTATCTCCTGGCTCGTAGCCTTTCCTACCTTCTAGCGAGATAATATCGTCATATCTGCTTATAACCTCAAAAATAGACGCTCCTTCTTTTCCTATGAGTTGCATCACGTCATAGGCATTATCTTGTGGCGATAGCGGTCCTTCAAGGTCGAAACATATTGTCTTTTCCATTGCGAATAGGTATGTATATATTGCGTTCGTACAAATAAACCTTTCTTTAGGAAAGAAAGCTTTACCAAAGAAATTAATTAGTTAATTATAGGCTACCCTAATATTGTTATAGTATGCTAAGTAGAAAAGCGGAAGATTATCTCGAAGCGATTCTGAACATCACAGAAAAGAAGGGTTATACAAGGGTGAAGGATGTCGCCATAGCTTTAAGTGTTAAGCCATCAAGCGTTGTGGAGATGCTAAAGAAGCTGAACGATATGGCATATGTTGTATACCGGAAATACGATGGCGTGACCTTAACACCCAAGGGGCGAGAGCTAGGAAGCGTGATAAAGGACCGGCATGATACTCTAAAGGCACTTCTGGAAATAATACAGGTGCCCGCGAAAATAGCGGATAAAGATGCATGCATAATGGAGCACGAATTGGAGACGAAAACGGTAGAGCAGTTGAAGAATTTCGTGCGGTTCGTGCAGTCAGCACCGGATTATCCACAATGGCTTGATCACTTCAAAACGTTCTGTGAGACGGGAGAGCATCCCTGCAAAGTGGATAAGCGGAAGAACATCGGTTCTTCAGAACAAGAGCTAAAAATCGAAAAGCTTTTATAAGTAACTCTTTTTACATATCTTTTAATAAAAACTAAACGTAGCAGACTAAACGATTTATTTATTTATTCGAAAGCGGAAGAAGAAAAATCAAAAATGTTGGCTATAGAAATGAGAAAAGTCATACTTTCTATAGTGGTTCTTATCTTCGTCACGGCGGCGTTGGTCGCACCATCAAATGCCGCCACAAATGCCAAGATCGTAATAATTGATGTCACACCAACCGAGCTTGCGCCTGGCGACATAAAGGATGTCTCGCTCACGGTGAAGAATCAGGGCGGCAGTGACGCCCGCCATATCACCCTAAATTTTCAGAACGGCGACCATGTCTCTCTTATCGGGTCATCCACAGTTCACATCGCCTCACTCAACGCATGGTGCTCAAAAGAGATCCCCATCACGATTAAAGCCGAGGATGAAATCGATGAGGGGGCATATCCCATCCCTATTAAGGTCACATTCGATGAATACCGCTACAGTGCCAGTGAGGGGCCTGTAATTACGCCTATGAACGTGACACCCATTACAATCGTCTTTAATGTAGAAGGCACAATCACGCTTGAGGTTGCCGATGTCAAGACAAACCCGCCTGAACTACGAGAAGACAGCGAGAATAATAATGTAACTGTCTTAATAGATAATTCGGGAACTGCGAAGGCGAGGTCGGTAACAGTCAAAATAGACCCCGCCAGTCCATTTACGGAGGCATACTCGGGTTCAACTTCAGACTTTACTGACGAGATTCCGGCACGTAAAAGCCACCGATTTGTATTCGCGCTCGATATAGAAGACGGAGCGAAAGAAGGGTTATATACCATTCCACTCACTATTGACTATATCAGTGAGGAAGACCAAAAAATTCCGCTTGAGAAGAGCATCACCTTGAAGATCGGTTCGCAAGCGGACTTCCGGGCCGGAGAGGCGACAACTAATCCAGCGGCAATTACTCGTGGTACAGAATTCAGAATAAATGTCCCGATCAAGAATACAGGGAACAAGGATGCGGAAGCAGTAAAAGCCATATTAAAAACGAAATCATACTTCACAGGGACAAAAACAGATTATCTCGGCGATATAGAACAGGGCTCGGAAAAGATAGCCACTTTTGAGCTTGAAGCAGACCGTGACACAATCGCAGATAACTACGAGACGGATATAAAGATCATGTGGTTAGATGGAGATGAACGACTGGAGACAACCAAATCATTTGCGCTGGTTGTGGTATCAGGAGAAGGCTCGGATACCGGAGTCATTGCTATTGCCGCAGTTGCATTTATCCTGATTGTTGTCATAATAGGAGTTTTTATCTATTTCAAGAGGAAGAAAAGAAAGGGCGAATGAGTCATAGTCATGGAGTCCTAACGCGCTGTGCAGAAATTTCAAAGTTTTTAATGTTGATATTGGAGAGGTGGAAGCGAGGATGATCGAAGAGGTACTCAGTTTCTATGCTAATGTTTCAAAGAAGCTTTATCCAATCATAATAGTTTTGGCGATCGTCATTGCAGTGGTTGCACTGCAACAGGCGACGGAAACCAAGATTAGTACGGTCTATCATGGCTTCTACTACCCGGACACCAGGGGGATGACCGAAGTTCGAATACTCGAGAGTGAGTTCATGGGCGTTGACACTGTGGATGTCCTTATAGAGGCGGACCGTGTCCTCGCTCGCGATGTTTTAGAGGAAGATGTACTGGACATGACGGCGGAGATAGTAGATACCGTCTCGATAGTCCCAGGAAGACAGTGGCAAAGGTGGATAAGGCAAAGGGGACAGAGGTAACTGTCGCTGGGAGCTTGACCTTTTTCTATGCCTGGGAAGAAGCGGTGAGGTCGGGTTTTGCAGCATCTCTAATCCTTAGTGTTTTAACCATCGTGGTAGTCCTTTTCTTCGTTTTCCGGAGCCCAATAACCGCAGTTTTTATCATGGTCCCGATCCTCGTCGCTGTCCTGGCTGCCTTTGGAACAATGCACTTTATAAATGTGCCTTTGAACTTCCTGACGGTCATGTTCGGTGCTATTACCCTGGGTCTGGGAGTGGATTACAGCATCCATCTCGTTCAGAGATATTATGAGGAGCTGGAGCGGGGAAAAGAAAACGCGCTGAACATCGCAGTCGCGAAGATATGCAGGAACACAATTTTACAAGCCTGACAACGATGGCTGCTTTCTCATCCTTTGCTGTGGCTGGACTGAGGATGGTGGCGGAGTACGGTTTGATGTCTTTAATCGCAATATCCTTCTCTGCCCTGTCCGTGCTATTATTTTTGCCTTCATTCCTTGTCCTCGAGTCCAAAATAGGAAGAAAAACTTTCGATATATCTAAAATATCGAACGCTCTCGGGTTAAGGGGCTTTATACCCTATATGATGACAAGGCTGTCAGGAATTTCAGTGAAGAAACCGATTGCCGTTATCTTTTTCTTAGGCGTGGGTCTCGTTCTGGCCTTCTACGGTATGTCACAGATAGAGAGCATGACAGATGAGGGCATGTGGCTGCCCGAGGGAACGCCTGTTGTAAAAGCGGATAATATCATAAAGGACGAGTTTGTGGAATACTGACACACAATGATTTTGGTTCAGGCGGACGACATCAGGACCCCCGAAGTTCTGGGGACAATGGCGAAAATAAAGGAGGGCGTGGAGGACGTGCCGCGTGTAGTGACGGTCTTGAGCATTGCCAGTTTGCTCAATCCTGTGCCAGACGAAAAGAGAGACATAGAACGTAAAATCGCGGCTTTGCCCTTTGATCTGAGGCGGCAATACGTTACCAATGATTATACCAATGGGCTGATGTTAATAAAGATAGATGGAGAAATGGATGAGACCGAGTATATAGTATTGTTAGAGGAGATCAAGGACGTTCTGGATTACGTGGAGATGCCCGGAGACGTCGTCTTTGTTCCGGCAGGTATGGACATAGTTGGTTCGCAGATTGAAGAGATCATGGGTAAAGACAAAGTCCAGTCAACTGTGCTGAGTTTAGTGCTCGTGCTAATCCTGCTTTTTATCGCATTGAGGAGTTTTGTGGGCATAATACTTGCGCTTTTACCGGTCCTTCTCGCCATTATCTTCGCAATGGGTACTATGGGGCTTCTTGAAATCCCTGAAACATTTCTGACAATTATGATAGCTACACTTTTACTCGGTTTGGGCATTGATTACGGCATTCATTTCATCACCCGGTACAAGGAGGAGCGGGAGAGGGGCGAAAAGTTAGAGGACACACTGCGAATTACTTCTTCGACCGTAGGAGTGTCAATTGCACTCACTACTATAACGACAATACTCGGGTTTTTAGCGCTTATGACGGTGACGCTCATACCGGTGCAGGATTTCAGCAAGGTCGCCTCTATAGGATTACTTTTCTGCATGATTTTCGTGCCTGTTATTATCTCCGTGGGGCTTTTATTCCACGAGCGGGTAATCAGACGGGCACTGTCATTCTTATCTTGGAGGACGTAGAAAGAGATGTACTGTACAGAGTGTGGGGCAGAGAATGAGGATACAGCCGAGGTCTGCAAGAAATGTAATGCTATCCTTGTTCCGGGAAGCCATCAAGGGACGTTCGGTCGGTTTAGCCTCACTGGCTACTTGGACCAGGATGTCGGGCTGCTAATAATATTAATCGGGGTTGTTTTAGTACTAGCCGCAATTCTACCCTTCTTCCTTCTTGAGACTAAAGATCTAATAACGATGGGACGAATGAGGCTCATTATCACGCTGCTGCTGGCATTTATTGCTATCTTGCTTATCGTGACCGGCTGGATGGTTTACCGTGGCTATCGCAAGAGAGACAAAGTGCTGCACAAGGTGGAGGAGGACTACCATGCACTAGTGGAAAATGTAGAAGATGGTATCTTCACGATAGATCAGGAGGGGCAGTTCACGTATGTGAATAAAAAAGGTATGGCGTTGCTTGGGTACGCTAAGAACGAGCTGTTGGGCAGTAATTTCGTCACGGTTATTGCTCCGGAGCACAGGGAAACTACAATCGAGAACTTTCGGAAGCGGCAGATCGGGGAAGCAGTTGACAGGTATGAGATAGAAGTGATAACCAAAGACGGGAAAAGAATTCCGCTTGAACTTAATACGAGGACGCTTGAATACAAGGGCGAGTTCATGGGTATCGAAGGTATTGGGCGAGTAATAGAAGATAAACGAAAGGTTCTTCTGGCTAAAAAGCGGTTATTGGATGAGATACGAGGGGGTGTGTAGAGGACCAAGTTGAAAGGTTACCATATATTCATCTCTTTTTCTAATTTTTCACTTTTGGTATTAACCAAAAACTCTTCTATGACCTTGGAAATAGTCTTTCCAACTCCGGGAAGTTTCTCAAGCTCTTTTCTTTTATAAATTTCTGTTATACTTTCATTCAAATTTTCTATTGTTTGAGAAGCGTTATGATAAGCCCACGCTAAGTATGGATTTGCGGATTTAAATCCCCTGAAAAAGGATATTAGCAACAAATGATTTGCCACATCAAAATTTTCTTTACGTGGCTGTGCAAAACTTGGTGGCTCGATATAATTCTTTATCCCGTATTTCTTGCAAAACTCAAATGCAGATCTATTCAGCCTCACAATATAATCCTGGGGTGGATTCTCTTTCTCACCATATAAGTTCTCATATTTTTTCACAAGTTCTGGAAAATTTGTTTTTAATAAATCAAAGAATCTTATGCGTTGATTACTTCTCAGAGTCATTGCCGCACCGATTAGAATATATTTGGCATGCTCAGAGGCTCTTTTGATCCCGTCTTCAATATTCTCTTCATTGTCCAAGAGATAAGGAACTATTGGTGTAAAGTCAACACCTGCTTGCACACCTCCCTCGTTTAATTTCTCAACAGCTTTCAATCTCCTTTCCGGCGAAGGTGCGAACGGTTCCAGATAGGGCAACAAATCCTTATTAAATGTTATAATTGTTAAGGAAACCGAGCACCACGTCTGTTTCGCTATTTCTCGCAGTAAATCAATATCTCTTAAAACCAAATTACTTTTTGTGATAATATGAACAGGAAATTTGTGTCTCGCTAGAACCTCCAGTATCTTTCTTGTTAGCCCATATTTCTTCTCAGCAGGCTGATAAGGGTCTGTAACTCCAGACATAGCAACAACGTCCGGTTTACGCTTTTTAACCTCTTTTTCTAAAAGTTCAGGGGCATTCCTCTTTACATAGATGATTCTTGAGAAATCCTTGTAATCTTCATGCACCAAATATTTTTCTGTTATGGCATCGCAGTAATTACAGGCGAACTGGCAGCCGCGATAGGGGTTAATCCCGTATCGGTTCCAGAACCAATTGTCCCTGTACTTCTGCTTTTGTAGTACGCTCTTCGCTTCGATTTCAATGTATTCTACCATATTATCTTTTCATTCCTTTAACACTATTCTTATCTCAAAATAGCCAAGATTTCTGTCTGGTTTTCTTTTGGCAACTTCGTCATCCCAGCCTTTATTATCCATCTTGCATCCTTGTTAGGATTTGCTTTTGCACATCTTGCTAAAAATTCTGCTATCTGTCTCGCTTCAAAAGAACCTTCATTCCAGATAGTTTCTAACAACGACAGAGCTTCTGTTGGTTCTTTCTGGATAAAATTTCCTATCTCAGCAGCAACGACTCTCAAAATAGGAAGTGGAACGCCAAAAAACTTGCCAGTATCTGGAATTATCCGCTGGTAATTTTTTGTTGCTTTTTCATCTACAAGGGATTTAAGGAGTTCTTGCAATCTAGCTGTAAATACCTCTGGCTTATCTGTTTTTTCAAGCAATTCCTTTGTCCTTTTTTGGATTTGCGATTTATCCATATTTCAATAGTATATGAAGTATAACTTCTCTATATTTAAGACGCAGATTTACACGGATTTAATTTCTTCTGCGTTAATCTGTGTTAATCTGTGTCAATAATCAATTTTAGTTGGATTTTATGCTTTCTTAAGGATGCTACATTCTGCAAATGTATTTCATTCACAAATTGCTTGAAATCGAACGCCCTTTCGGATCGAAATTCGAACCCGTAGAGGGCGGCAAAATCACTCATTTGCTTGGCTGTTTCGACAAATAGTCCATTATACTGTCCACAGCCGCCACAATAATCGCCGCATGGTGCAACTAAGTCATAATTTGTCATTTTCTCATTTCCTTTATTTTTGATCTTTTATATCAGTGGACATATTTCGCCTAACGGAATCGGGCTATACGAAGTCGGCGATAGCCGATTTGGGCGAACGGAGTGAGTCGTATAGCCCGTGTTATGTGATGTGACCATTTTGTATTTTTTGTTCTATTTCTTTCAGTTTTTCCGCCCGTATTTTTTTGTTTTTTAATTCGCATTGCCAAATAACAAGAACTTTCCAACCGAGTTTTTCCAAATCCTGCCGGTTTTTCTTATCTCGCGCGATATTGGTATCTATTTTATTCTGCCAGAATTCTTTTCTCGTTTCGGGAAGTTTTCCCGCCCGGCAGTTATGCCCGTGCCAAAAACAACCGTGTACGAAAATCACGGTTTTATATTTCGGCATAACTATATCGGGTGTTCCGGGATAACGTTTATCGTTTTTTCTGTAACGAAATCCTTTTCGAAACAAAAACTTTCTGACTAAAATCTCGGGTTCTGTTTCTTTGCCGGAAATTTTCGACATGATTTGGGAGCGTTTGTTTTTTGAATAAATGTCGGTCATGTTTGTTTTATGAAAATCAGGATTTTATTAAATTTTGCGAGAGCATTCCAATTAGTTTATGGAAACGTATCTATGTAACTCCTTCTTATTATCTTCTTTGCTTTTTGGATGGTACCCTAAATGATTGCAGATATCTATAACTTTTACAATAAATTTATCAAACTCTACCGAATCCATAGAAATATTATCCCCTACTATCCTGCTTGTTTGCCATTCTGCAGCCACATTAAGCGGGGGTTGTGGTTCGTGACCATCAATATTAAAAATATCGTGATTGCTTTGAGTTATCCACCCGGCTCCGACTTCCGAAACCGCCCCCCACGCTCTTGCCATATCATCGCTTGTAACGTAGATGACAAACATTTTCTCGTTAGAATAACTATCAACAAAAAAAGTTCGTAGATATTCAAAAAGGTTCATTCTGTTGGGGATCCGACAGTCTTCGTTATCACAATTTGTATAGATAATATCGACATCCGGAACACCGTTGAACGATAGCATTTTATAGATAGCATCAACCAGTGTTTTATCTCCTCTGGTATGACTTATCAAAATTCTTTTTTTCTGTGAATCGACTTTTTTCTTTACGCCCACTATGGGGAGAACTTCATTCATCTCGTTTTCAATTATCTCTTTAATACCTTCTGGCATTTCATCCCTTAACTTATCCGCTATTTTTTCTGTTGCACGTCCCGATGCGGCGGTCTTATATTCATCGACTTTTTTTCGTAATTCTTCTTCATCTTTTTTCTGTCGCTCAAACTTCTCTTTGTCTTTCTCGTCTTTCTGATATCCTGCAAAAAGCACCCGCATATTAACTATGCGCGGAAGTAAATCGTTCCTAACATATTGAATCACATTAACATATCTGGGATCATCTGTTTTATATCCTTGGCGGTTGCTCAAGGCCATGTCCGGTAGCTCCGTCTCTTCGAAGAGATCAACATGTAACTGCCCCACGATATATACTTCATGCAGTTTGTTTTTTCCTGCGATGGGCAGAACATTATATTCCCCAAGTTTACCGTTGGATAACAACGAAACGAAATTATCCGGGAAATCGGTAGAATCGTCTTTTCTACCCCGCGTGCTTCTGTAAGCACCTATCCAACCTTTTATTTGTAAATCATAATTTTTCTCTTTACCCTCCTTGTTTTTGAGAATCAGATGGAAGGTTACAGTCTCTTTCTTCTTCAATAACTCTTTTTCTATTTTGTCATTATCGGGAAGATAACAATCAAAGTATTCGGATAAATAGTGGTATTCTTCACCCAAGATTATAAGTGCTCCCAATCCTTCAATCATTTCTTTGTCAAAACTGTCAATTAAAATTTTTGCTTGATCGGTTATGATGTGAATTTTAAAGTCAGAAGTTATCAACGGGAATAATTTGAGCAGATTCTTCTTGATCGCAGTAGCGGTTTTATGTAACCCATATTGAGGATTTGTCATCACAACCGACGTACCACTAGACTCATCAGGAATATATTCAAACTTAATATCTTTTTCTTCTAACGGCTCTAATTTTTGGTCGCTACCAACATGTCTCGACAAAACAAAACCGGATTTATCTTCGTTTTTTTTAGTGCTAACCAATACGCGTTCCGAAACGGAAAGGGCAGCTAATTTTCCTATGCCTTTACGTCCTATTCTCTTACGTGATGCGCCTTCAACATAAACATCTTCTTTTGTTGTGCGTGTTTCAACAGCCACATTAAGATATTTCTTTATATCGCCTTTTTCATATGACATCCCGACACCATCATCCTCAACAATTATACAACCCTCTTTTTCTATGATATACACGTTGGATGCATTGGCATCATATGCGTTAGCGATCAATTCAGCCAAGACATAGTAAATATTGGTGTACAAACTTGGTCCCAACAATTCTAAAATTCTGGGGTCAATATTTATCCTATATTCACGATCGTGTAGTTTATTCATGTTAGTTCTTTAATATGCTCTTTAATGGTTCCCCCTATCACATATCCCAATCTAGGCGGGACTGCGTTACCGATTTGTCTCGCGATTGTTGTCATAGAGACATAATCTCCGAAATCGTACGAAACGGGAAAAGTTTGTAATAACGCCCCTTCTCTGATAGATAGCGCTCTGTCTTGTTCCGGGTGGCCGAACCTCCCGGAGCCGTAATTAAAAAATTGGGTTGTGATTGTCGGAGAAACCCCATCCCAATCCATCCTGCCGTACACTGAGACGTACGTTTGACCGCTTTTTTTCCTGTAACACTCCGGCAACAAAGACTCATCCCAACCCCTCCACGTTCCATTCGGTTTTGATTGCCTAATGCGTTTAAGGTTCAACGGCGAAAGATTATTCGCCCGATGCATGCTGTCCTCCGGACTTATCTCTCCTGACTTGATTTTCGGAAGATTTTCAATCGTTTTTCCGACGGTTACATAATTATCTTTCGAATGCGTTTTTTCGGGAATACGGATCTCTCCCAACCGGGAGGCGAGCAAAACAAGTCTGCTTCTGCTCTGCGGGATTCCGTAATCCGGGCAATAAACCACATCGTAATCAATCTTGTAATCCATCATTTTTAGCAGTTTCACAAAATTTCGAAAAACCTCCGTTTTTGTTATGCCCCTTACGTTTTCCATAGAGATAACATCCGGCACCAGAGTTTCTACCGATTTGATAAAATAATTAATCAAGTTCCATCTGCTGTCTTTCTCTTTATTTTTCGCTTTGTGCGTGTGCGAAGAAAAGGGTTGGCAGGGTGCGCAACCGACCAAAACTTTGAAACTGTCATCTGAATACAATTCTTTCATATCTTCAAAATCGTAATCGGATATATCGGCGCAGATAAATTTGGAATTATTATTTTTTTCGTATGAAAATGCGCAGGATTCGTCATTGTCAAAACCAGCCAAAACATTAATTCCCGCTTTTTTAAGGCCGTGCGTCAGACCCCCGATTCCACAAAACAAATCAATGGCTTCTATTGTTCTTTTTTTATTCATTGTTTCTATCTTACAAAATGGTTATTTCATATAACTTCGATATATCTACAGTACTGCATATATCACTCCGATTTGGCATTATATCTGCAATGCGTATATCCTTCCATTTTGGTGTTATATCCGCAATATTGCGTATATACATCCCCCTAGATGAACCCTCTATCTCCTCGATTTTCTTTCCTCTCATCCTTTTGCACCTCCTCCATTCTCTTTCTCAAACAACCTGTCCAGGGGACTTTTTATCCACCCTATATCCTTATTGCTCACGTGACTATATATTTCTGTCGTCTTCGAACAGATGAAAGTATCCATGCAGAAACTTCCACATCATCTCAATTTGGTTGAAGCAAACACCCGTGTTTGGCCTTACCCCTTTATTCTCGCCACCGTGGCAGTTTTGGCATCATTTCATCCACCATCTTCTCCGCTTCCTCTCTTGTCTTACCCAAAAACTGCATCGCGGCGTTTATACTGCCCACCCTCACATGTTCTTTACTTCCCAATTCACCGCTTTGCTGATCCTGGCAGTGGATGCAATACCGATCGTCAAATTTAGATGTCGTCTTTTCATCAACTGGCATCCCGCAACTTTCACATTGGTTCATGTTTTACTTTTTCAATATCTTTATCCTGTATCCTTCATCGGTATATTCCACGTCCAATTCCAAGCCCAGTTTCTCCGCTCTCGGTTTGAAATAGCCCTCAATACATCCATGTTGAAAATCCTCTTTACTTATAGGCAACAGTCCTTTTTTTATGAGATTTATCGCTGTCATCACGGATCCATCTCTCTTCAGGTTTAATGTCGCTTCACCGGGATTGCCCTCAACTTCGACATCGCTCCCCATCAAATTCTTGCGAACTATCGCCTCACTTAGCGCAAAGCCGATTGCATTGTCCTTGCCCTGTGCCCTCAACATACCTGCATATTGTTGCGCGGTCATTTCCGTATATTCACTCATCTTCTCCGTCCCCATTTGCATGATAAAGCCAATATCTCCTTGCTTGCTCAGCACGAATATCTCCCTCATCATCTCCCATTTCTCTTCTTCCGATAAAGTTGGTATTTCCATTGTAAATTTCTTTCACCTCATTTCATATCTATTTATTGCAATTGACAAATAAATATGTTTCGGCATTTTTTACCTACACCTCAAGTGTCGTCTGCTTTTCCGTGAGCACAGGCATTTCGAACTTCTTAAAGCCACAAGTTCTCTGTGCAATTTCAACAGCCCGGTATATTTCCCCAACGTAGTCCTTTGGTGCGTATGCTGTCTTATAAAGTGCGAGATATTTTGGAAGCAAATCAGGAAATTCTTCTTTGATGAGGGACAACACACGGTTTCTACATGATGCCCTCAGGTCCAAAACTCCTGGG
>QBUN01000222.1 GCA_013180565.1 Candidatus Methanophaga sp. GoMg3.2
GATATATTACTATTTTTGTTTTCATTTTTTTCTTTTTTCACATCCTAAAACCTTTTCTTCCACGAAGTGTTTTCGGTAAACACTTTTGCGAAGCAAAAGGGTTTAAAGAAAAGCTTCACCAAATGAACTTTCTCCCCTTTTCATTTCTTCTTCTGCATCCTCCTCTATATTTCCTCTCCTCTCTCCCCTCCCGCATCTCCTCTCTCCGCTCGCCCATCTCATCTCCTCTTCACCAGAGCATACGAAATCGCAGACATCGCCGCTATTGCGAATATCGCTTCGAATCCGGGCGTTTTTGACGTTGGTGTCGGCGTTGTCTCCTTAGATTTAGGTGTAGTTGTTGGCTTTACAGTTGGCGTTGATTTTACCGTTTGACCTGGAGTTGGCGTTGCTTTTGGTGTCGGACTTGGTGTTACGCCAGGTGCCAGTGAAGGCGCTGGTGTAGGTGTTCCTTCAGACGCTTCTGTGGATGCGGGCGTCACGGACCAGATCCAGGTGCGCATAGTTGATAAGCGGGTTTCCGTGTTCGTTGCAATTGCCGATACGTGCCATGTGCCAGCAACTGCACTCGTGTTCGTATAGGCTGCTTTCGTTACGCCTTCATCCACTTGCACTTCTGTACCATTTATTTGCCAACTTATATCTACTTCCTGGTCTACGGAGATTTCAAAGGTTATTGATTTTCCTTCTGTACTGCTTACCATCTCTTCCGTAGGTTCTAATGCTGTTATGCCTGGTGGTTGTTCTTCTTCTTCTTCTTCCCCTTCTTTTTTACCTATTTTTATTGTCGCATCTATCCAATCTGCAACTATCTCTTCTGCAGTAGTGTTACCAAGAAAACCATTTTCTAGGTCCAGTACGCACTCATCGCCTTCATCTCCCTTCACGTTGAAACTTATTTTTGCTAAATATCCCGAACCGCTTACGCCAGTAGCTTCAGGAACGGTAGAGAACACCCGTATTGTGCCCTTATCAATCTCATCCCACATATCTATGGGTATTGCTATGTCATCTATGCTGCCATCAGTAACGTCATCCACCTTCACTACCTTGTGATCAAAAGAGAGGTCGAACAACCCTGTATTGAAATCCGTTATGCTATCCACATCTATAGTCACCTCAAAAGTCTCTTTTTCTACTACCAACTCCGGTGCATTAACCGTAACCGTAACAACATCTTCTTGTGCCATTACTGGCGCAACTGCGAGCGACACAAACGCTATTGCCACTAAGAGAAGAAAAACTGCTGTGCCCACCTTTGACAACATACAGCCCCCTCTGCTAACTTCTCCTATCGCTTCCATCTCAATCCATCATACCTCCTTTGCATAAACCGGAAAACTTGCAGAGCTTACAAAAGCTCTGCATTTACTGTCTTGTCTGCTTCATCGTCACGTTTTGTCTATTTCTTTTGATTGTAACTAATGGCTTCTCTCTATCCCCCAATAGTAACCTTGCCATCGATCCACTCTGCGTGTATCTCATCCGCTTCGTTATTAGCAAGCATTCCATTGGATATGTCTAACGCACTTCCGTCTCCACTTTTACCAACTACTTCAAAGTTTATCGTCGCTAAATTTCCAGTGCCGCTTACGCTTGTAATCGCCGATACATTATGATATAGCAACACTCGTATTGTGTCCTTATCCACGAACGCCCACGTATCCACCGGTATCGTTTCGCCGTCTAATTTACCATTTACAACCTCAGTAACGTTCACTACGCTCGAATTGAATGAAAGGTCAAACAGTCCCACGGTGAAATCCGCAATGTTAGCTACGTCTATGCTTGCGACAAAAGTCTCCCCCGCCTTTGCCGTCTCCGGCGCATTTACTTCCACCTTTACCGGACCAGCGATAACTTTGTCATCAATCCACTCCGCATGCACTGCTTCCGCTTCTGTATTCACCAGCATTCCATTGTCTATGTCCAATACGCTTCCAGCACCACCCATTCCAACTATTTCAAAGCTTATTGTCGCTAAGTTACCGGAACCGTTAACACCTGCGATCCCCAAGACTTCAAGGATAACCCTTATTGTGCCCTCATCCACGAACTCCCAACTATCTACAGGTATCGTTTCGCCGTCTAAAATCCCATCTGCAACGTCTGTCACGTTCACCACGTCCGAATCGAAAGAAAGGTCGAACTGCCCTGCGTTGAAATTTGCAATGCTATCTACGTCTATGCTCGCTTCAAAGCTTCCTCCTATTTCTACCAGCTCGGGCGCATTCACTTCTACCTTTACCGGACCGACAGTAACGTGACCATCAATCCATTCTGTAGGTATTTCTTCCGCTTCTGTATCCACCAGCATTCCATTGGTTATACTTAATACGCTTTTCTCTCCGCCCTTTCCTACTACATCGAAGCTTATCGTCGCTAAGTTACCGGAACCGTTAACACCTGCGATCCCCGCGACCTCAAGGATAACCCTTATTGTGCCCTCATCCACGAACTCCCAACTATCTACCGGTATCATTTCGCTGCCTAACATTCCATCTGCAACGACGTTCACGTTCACCACATCCGAATCGAAAGAAAGGTCGAACTGCCCTGAGTTGAAACATGTAATGCTATCCACGTCTATGTCCACATTAAAAGTTCCCGATACGTACTCTGGCGCATTTACAGTGACATTTACACTAGCTCCTTCTCCCTGAGCAGCCAAACCGGGTATTAGCGAAAGGCTAATAGCCAATACTGCGATGCAAACGACCGCGCCAGAGAAATTTACTAAAATCCCTTTACCAATTTTATCTTTTCTTCTTTTACTCATACTTCTATCCTTGGCACCCCCTTTTTTTGTTAATTTCGTACAACAAATACGGATAAGATTCGAGGACATATATAAGTTTTTCGATTTTTTGTTACTTTCCACTTCGGTAATGTCTAGAAGTAATATGGAATAGCAACCGGTGTAAGGTATGTGTGTGGGGTATTTCTAAGATTTCTGTTTAAAATCACTCATTTTATTTGTTTGGCTAACCACAATATTACACCAATTTCCAGGAGTATTTGTAAAGATCCAAGTCATACCTGTCTCCCATCTCCCATCTCCCATCACCCTATCCTTCACACATTCGGGAGCACAACCATCTTGTCTTCCGGATATTCCAAGCTCTGATATTTTTCGAGATATTCACTGTATACCACGTCCGGATCTAAACGGGAGTCGGGATAGAATATCTTAGCCCAATAGGTAAGACCAACTACGCTTTCTAAACCAAAAGTGATCTTACGTGTATATATGTGTACCTCCCCATTTCTTATCGCAGATATGTCCCCGGGAATACGATCCATGACTTCTTCTATCATCCCTTCGGCATCGCCAGTAAGCTCGAGGAACGTTTTAGGCTCTGATTTTATGATGATGTCTGGATTCTCTGTTGTTACCCATTCCCAATCAACCTTTGGATATTCTTTTGCAATCCCCTTAGCGATGTTATGGCCACCAGCTATTTCACAGAGCTCATCCAATGCAGAACCTTCGCCATAAGTGCCAAGTTCCCCTATTCCTTTTGAGTCGCCCTTTTCGATATACACCTTCGGCCTCTTACGTCCATATACTGCGTTTCTAACTGCATCCTCCTTCTCAGAGCACCAAGTAACAAAATCTTGCGCCTCTTCTTCCCTTTCAATGATGTATCCGAGTTTTATTAATTCGTCTTCAATGGTATCACTTTTGTACAGATCAAGTCCAAGTACTGCAATATTATCGAAGGGACTCAATCCCCCTTCAACTCCGGAAACTTTGTATACGTAGCTTATTACAATTATATTCGGGATAATGACCCCAGAGTTATCCGATGCAAGCTCTACAATTTTCTCGAAATTAAATTCCTTCCACGTGCCAACTGATGGCTTATCCCGTAACTCAGGGAAATACTCCTTGCCATCTACTCTTATCGTATCTGTTACACCTATGATGTTATCAACCGCTCCGAGTATTCTTATGCCTTCGGCACTATCGCTTGTAAGTGTGATTACCCTTTTTATCGGCATGTATATCGTTACTGTTCTATCCGCAGAATCTGTGATTGTCCGCGGATAATAAACATGGATGTGCGCAGCTTCCCTCAGCGTATCTAATCCCAGGTGCTCCACGTTTTCTCCAAGATATTCACCCTTCAGATACGCCATGATAGAATCCGCAAGTTCATCTTCTGACACAATCTTATCACCGTCTTTATCACCAGGAACTACTGACTCTTGCGCTCCTGTCGGCATAACTGCCAACGGCACACACCAGCACGTAAGAATTACCAGCACTAACAGGTATGCTACCACTTTCATTCGGAATCACTCCCCTTACCTCTAAATACAAATAGGTACGCTATCAAGAGTGATACAACTGCGAAAATCGGTTCGAATCCGGGCACTTCAGACGTAGGTGTCGGACTTTGTGTCATCTTGGACGTAGGTGTTGTAACAACCGGCATAGGTGTTGGTTCTTCTTCTATCGTGCTGTCAGCACCAACGACATCGGTGATGTACCTTATGCTTCCGTCCTTATCCCTTAGCATATCTAGCCACGTCCCGGTAAATGTGCACACACCCGAAGAAGCAG
>QBUN01000221.1 GCA_013180565.1 Candidatus Methanophaga sp. GoMg3.2
ATGAAATGTTATAATGAATGAAAATGTATCATGTCACCTAAGATGAGGATGGTTAGAAAAGAGGGGATGCAAATAAAAAACGTCATCGCTTTTGCTGCGGTCATTACAGTAACAATGACGATAGTGCTTATTACATTTACTTCTTTAATATCCGCATCTGCTGTTGGACGAACTTATGACGGAGTAAGCGGCGTGCTGACATACGAAGGGGAACTTCCAAGGGATGCAAATAAAGAGTCAAGGAGTATTTCTGTGTATGAGGGTGAAGAGATTCGCTTTGAGAATGCGGCAGGGGATTACGTAGATGTCATCGTCTCCGGAGCCTATGAGGGAGATGCCGATAAGAGGTCCGGCTGCATGGACTACCCTGTGAAAGCGAACAAGTCATGGGATTCAAGTGGGATGAAAACTGGCTACTTCTTCAAAGTTGTCGAAGAAGCAAGATCAGAAATCGGTTGCTGGTTCAGTCTGGAGAAACAGTCTTTTAGCTTGAAGCTCGAGAAAGATAAAGTGCAAGAGAAAGAGAGTTTCGACCTATCATTAAAAACAAACAACAAGGAGCAGGGAATGATGGAACTCACCATCGAAGACAAGGAGGGCTATTCGATAATGAATGACAAAGCCCAAGACATATACGAGGTTCTCGTGCATTACACGGGAAGGGAATTTGACTTTGATCCTGTTGATGTAGAAGGTAAACCAGTGTGTGGGATAGTGCATGATGCCGAGGGTAAGCTTGTTTTTAGTACCTCTCTGTTGAACATGAACGCGGGTAAATATTCGATAATCCTTAAAGACCATGCAACAGAGGTGAAGGAAGATGTAGATATAAAGGTCGAGAAGATCTATCTGGAAGTTGCGTGTGATGAAACGGTGCTGAAAGGCAAGGACATTGTTATAGTAATAGAGAGTTCGTTCTACGAGGAGAACGTAGATGTAACAGTCGGAACATTTTACAATAAATCACTAACTTTTGACGAAGAAGGCAAGAAGAAGGTGAAAATACCCACTGATGATCTAGACTACGGCAGGTACAAGGTAACAGTTGAGGCACACGGCATGTGGGACACTAGTTATGTAACGATAAAGAAATCTGGTACGAGTATAACAGTGCCGGGTGATGCAACTGTCGGTGACATAGTACATATAGACGGGACTTCCGAGTCGGGCGATTTGGCTATTTTTGTGATTGATAATGTCTTTGAAGGCGAAGCAACAATAACCGATGAGAAATTCAAATGGGACTGGGACACGAGCGGCGAACTCGGCGGCTACCGAGGAATTGAAGTCTTCATATTAAATGAGTCTCCTAAAAATCAGTTTGCCATTGGTGACTCGGTCAGCGATGACTGGCAGAGAGAAGCGGGTGTGGACGCATCCGCATCTATAATCTTGTTTACTCCTACATTCAGCATGACCGTTTCTGAATCCATAGTTAAAGGAGACCCCGTAGTGATAACTGGTACAGCTATGGGCACAGACCACGTTTATGTCATCGTCTTCAACTACAAAGGGAAAGTGATGTACCCTCCAGGTGTACCTGGGAATGATGTACCTGCAACTAGGACTCCGGTTGATGAAGGCGAATGGACGAAAACGATTGACAAGCTAAATAGCGGCGATTATGTAGTATTCGCTCTTAGCGAAGGCAAAGATGGGGTAACAGAGGCAATAAGAGACGGCAAATGGGTAATAGGTGGCGAATGCAAGACTATGGAGCAGAGAGTGGCAATCCTCATGGATGCAGTGACCTCGGCAGGCAGCGACGACCTGTACGAACTTGCTTATTTCTCCGTTACCATGCCTAGAGTACGTTTGACAGTACAAGAAAGAGTGAAAATCGGGGATCCGATAAGTGTGAAAGTAGAGACGAACGTAAAAGATGCTGTGGCGGCTTTTGTATCGCTCTTGTCTAACGCAGATATAATAGATGAGACAACTGTTGAAGTCCAAAATGGCCGTGGGAATGCGAGTTTTAATACAAATGGGCTTCAACCTGGCAAATATGTCGTGACTGGCTCCATCAAGGGAGAAGCTTATGATGAAGTGGGTGTGAGACTGCTGAAGGCGGAGGTGATGGACGTAGTGGAAGAAGTGATGGAAGTGGTGGAAGAAGTCGAAGAATTAATATCACAGAACGAGTCAGAGACCGAGTCGGAGACAATGGTAGAAGCGATTGAAAGCAGCGCAGGTGAAAGAGAACTAAATGAGGGCCCGGAAGGACAGGAAACGCCAGTAATCACATGGGATTTGCTTATTGCGGTCATAGTGGCAATTTCTATCTCGATTGTGGTGAGAAGACGTCGTTGACGTCACATCTACACAAAAAAAATCGGTGTATTTTTGAGCGTTTACTTTCCCATCCCTTTTTGAGCCGCCAAACTTTGCGCTTGCGAATATGCCTTTGCAAGCAAAAGAGCTATTGTTTCTCTTTCATATATGCATGCGTTAATAGACAGATTCCTCGCATTGGTATACGCCTTCTGGATCAACGGTGTTATTGTCCCTGATGTAGGATAAGCGCAGTTAAAAGCCAAAGCCTGCGATTTCACACTTGCTTCGCGTAACAAATCACCAATAGTATAGCGAGTTGGATAGTCATACTTTATGTTTGTGGCAAGCGAGAAAGCCGCTCTTGCTGCTTCCGTTACATCCGAAAGGTACTTTGAGGTGTCTACATTAAGTACATCAGACGTGAACAGCACGCTCTCTCCCGAGTCATAAACGGCACACAGATCCAAACCTTCCGTTATCGGATAGATTTCGAGCTTTGCCAACATGTCAGCAAGCTCAGGAGAAACTCTTTCTCCCTCTTCCACTGCTACTTTGCTTTGCTTTACTACTACTTTCCCGCCATCTATTCCGGATGGGATGCCCAAATTCTGCAGTTCCCCTACTACCGGCCCAGGCCTGAGCGAAGTAGGTCCCTCCTCTATTACAATATCATGGGGTGCAACCGCACCTGCTTTTATTGGCGCTGGTATCTTGCCCTTTTCCAGTACTCTATACAATGCAAAAGCATCTAAATCGGTAAATATCAACGCCATCTGGTCGTCAATGAAATCCACCATATCATTCATTCCACTCCCACCGAAGGAACGGGCGATCATGCTATTCTTCGATACTTTCAACAATGCATCTCCCCGGAACTCCTTTCTTATACGCTGTAGTTGCTTAGAGCCTAATCCTCGTATCTTCGCTAGTCCTATGGTATCATACGAGTCAAGCAAAGTATTTATGCTCGCAACCTGCTCCTCCTTCCATTTCCGAGCTCGCTTTACCTTCTTTTTCATCTTTACGCCACCTTCACTGAATGACCCATTGTCGTTTTCATGTAAATAGAAGCTATATTTTGCCAGCCGCGCTCCAAACGCGATTCAACTGACTTTATTACTGCCGCGGCATTCTCTGCTATGTCATTTGCATCCATATTCTTACGTCCTATATTCACCCATAGCGTTGTGGTCTTCGACCGCACCCGGGCAATCTTCTCCAATCGCGTCAATATTTGTACCGGGTCCGCGCCCGGCGGAATAGCTTCGGGCATTTTACCCCTAGGACCCAAAATAGCACCCAAGCTCTTACCCACAAGCGCCATAAGTGCGGATTCGGCAATAAAGTAATCGCATCTGTTCACAAGTGCCCTCGCTTTTTTCTTATCCATCCGCTTCAGCTCTTCCGGGTCTATCACCTCAGCACCTGCCTCTTTCGCTTTCATCGCTATCTCACCGGAAGCGATTGCGCCCATCTTCAGCTCCTTGAACTTCTTTGGTAACACTATGTCAACATTAATCCTGTTCTTCGGCTGTTTTAGATCAATATTCTTCAAATTTATGCTGAGGTCTACACTTTCAACAAAGCCACGCTCTTTTGAACTTAATACCTTTCCCACTGCCTCTAACATCTCTTCAGCTTCCATCTTTTGCTATCTCCTCATCATACATGCCTTCTTCTATATCCTTCTGTATCTCTTTCGCCGCCTTCCCTTCCACTTTCAGACGCATAGAACCACAAGTGCCAATCATTTCTTTAATAGCACTTTTTAACGACGATGCTAACATGCCTTCTTTCTTCTTCTTCGCTATCTCTTTTAGTTGCTCTAACGTTATATCGCCGGTATAATCAGTGGTGGAGTCAGTTTGTGCCTTTTCGATCCCTATTTCTTTCTTTATTAATGCGGATGTCGGCGGTATGCCAACAGTTATATCGACCTTTCCCGCGTCTACGGTTATCTTCACTGGGACTTCCATCCCGGCATAAGCCTTCGTGTGCTCATTTATAGATGCTACTACATCCTTTATCTTTACGCCAAGTGGACCTAAGGCGGGACCTAACGGAGGCCCCGGACTCGCTTTTCCGCCTTCTACTAAAACTTCAACTACGGTCATTTTTTTTCTCGCTGTATATAGTGTATAACTTCCCCCTATAAATTTAATTTAGGACGCAGATTTACACAGATTTACACAAACCTTTTCTTAAAAAGAAAAGCTTTACCAAAAGAACTTTTGTGTTTTTCTTTTAGCACAGGCTAAATTTTCTTTTTGTAAAAAAGAAAAATT
>QBUN01000220.1 GCA_013180565.1 Candidatus Methanophaga sp. GoMg3.2
GGCTTTATCGCATGGCAAAGTCGCTACAACATCTATTCCATTATCTTTCATTATTTCTATTATCTTCTCTTCTAGTTCGCACATTTACATTTGTTTAGCTAACCACAAGATTACACGGATTTTCACGAGAAAGAACATATCAAGAAGTCTAAATTGTTTCTCCTCTTTCTGATTTCTGGTCTTGTGTCCCTCTTGTGAAATCTCGTGGTTTTTTACATTGGCTATACAAATACTAATAATCTATGGAATATAAAATAAAATAAAATAAAATAAAAAGGGAGAGAAGAATAGAATATCCACAAGAAAAGAAAAAATATCAAGTCTGGAATGCTCTCAAATTCAAAATTGATTTCGGCACGCTCGAAGACCTTTTGCCCTTAGCCATTTATTTGCCTTTCTCTCTTTCCCTAAGGCTAAAATGAAAGCCCCCATACCAAAGAACAGAATGGAGATTAAGCACTTACCAAAAGACCTCGCACTTGTAATCCTCTTCACCCTTTTATGCATACCTTTTGTCATAATCCCGCCCTTAAACGACACTTTCTTTTACAAAAAGAACCTGTGCTAAGAAAAAACAAGTTTCTTTAGTAAAGTTTTCTTTTTAAAGAAAAGTTTATTATCGCCTGTTCTTATCGTTCTGTCGGAATTCACGATTTCACTTGCCTTAGGTGCGTATGTAAGAAGAAGTATGATTCCAGAAGAGGATAGATTTGTTGTTGCATTTGGAGCTTTCTTCAATAGCATGAAAGAACAGTTTAAGACATCTGATACGGAAATAGACAAGAATAAATAACTTCATATAAGTAAAAGAAAAATAAATAGATATTAGGTGATAGAAATGGAGATGAGTGAAGAGCATCTTTCGCACATGGAAGAGTTTGAGAGGAACCAGAAGTGGTTTATAGAGAATTTTAAGCGTATTTTGAGAGAGTATAGGGAGAAATTTGTTGCCGTGTGGAATCAAAAGGTAATAGACGAGGATACTGACCTAGAAAGACTGTCAAAAAAAGTTAAGGAGAAAACAACTGGCGCTAAGGGAGTTTACATAGCATACGTCAGTGAGAAGCCTGTTGAGATGATATTATGATCCAGATAAGCGGCTTTTTCAGGAATGACGTTGGGTTCATAAATGGGCATTTAGTCTCCGAAGAGATGGGTATTGATGAGACAGTGGAGTTTTTAGTGGATACAGGGGCGAGCAGGACGACACTGATTGACAAAGATGCGATATATTTAGGGATTGAGTATAAGAAATTAAGAAGAGTGCAGGACATGAGCGGGATAGGAGGATCCGTCGAAACATACGTCATGGATGACACGACCCTTCTTTTTAGAGAATCAACGCCTATAAAAATGCCAGTTTTGTGATTAAACATCCGCTTGTGACAATGGATAAGGAAGAAAGGATAAGAATACTTAGGTTTCCTTCTATACTTGGTAGGGATGTTATAAGCAGATTTAGATTGATTTTTGATAGAGCAAATAGTGAACTATTATTGACAAAGGAAGAAAAAGAGGGATAGGTCCATGAAAGACAAAACCGTCTGCATCATCGGCTTGGGCTACGTAGGCTTACTTTTAGCGAAAGCTTTTGCGATTGAAAATAAATCAGTGAAATGAGTAACGGGTAATGGGTGACGGGTAATGAGTAAAGGGTAAAGGGTGATGAGTAACGGGTGAGGGGGAATGAGTAATGAGTAATGAGTAATGAGTAATGAGTAATGAGTAATGAGTCACGGATTACCGATTACCCCTGTGGGTAAAGAGTATAAAAATGGAAAGAGGCGATGACCCTGGTAAAAGGGATATACAAGTTAACGGCAGAATTCCCAAAAGAAAAATGCTACTCGGTCTGATAAAACACTTAAGAGGCAAACAAATCAGTGATGGGTAATGAGTAACGAGTAAAGAAAGAGGGATGAAAAGTAATGGGGGGGGGGGCTAAATAAAATGAATGAAACGCAACGATTACGCATTACAGATCTCTTATTACCGATTACGGATCACGCATTACCGATCACGCATTATAATAGAAATATCATGTATGCTCTCAAATTCAAAATTAATTTCGGCACGCTCGAAGACCTTTTGCCCTTAGCCCTTCCCCCCATTTCCTATGGATAAAATGAAAGCCCTCATACCAAAGAACAGAATGGAAATTAAGCACTTCCCAAACGACCTTGCACTTGTAATCTTCCTCACCCTTTTATGCATACCTTTTGTCCTCATCCCACCCTTAAACGATTCACCGGTAAGAATCATTTTGGGTCTTCCCCTAGTCCTTTTCCTACCCGGCTACGCATTAATCGCCACATTATTCATACGGAAAGACGATTTAGATGGGATCGAGCGAGTTGCACTCAGCGTTGGATTGAGCATTGCAATTTCACCTTTATTAGGCTTGGGATTGAACTACACACCGTTTGGAATTCGATTGACGCCTATTCTAATAGTTCTATCCGTATTCACAATTTCACTTGCTATCGGCGCGTATGTAAGAAGAAGCAGGATTCGAGAAGCGGATAGATTTGTGGTTGATTTTGGAGCTTTCTTCAAAAGTATAAAAGAATCATTTAAAACAACGAATACGAAGATTGATAGAATATTAACAGTTGTTTTGATTATTTCGATCGTGCTTGCGCTCAGCGTGACCGTTTATGTCATCGTAACGCCAAAAGAAGGTGAGAAGTTCACGGAATTTTACGTGCTCGGTCCAGGAGGCAAGGCAGAAGAATATCCTACAAATTTAACTGTCGGCGAGGAAGGAGAAGTTATCATAGGCGTTGTGAATCACGAATACGCTGCTGTCGCATATCAGTTGGAACTAAAACTTAACGGGGGAGTTATAGACCAAAAGAGCATTTTGCTAACGCATAATGAGACATGGGAAGGTCCTTTTACATTCAAACCGAAGAAAGCAGGAGAAGACCAGAAGTTGGAGTTCTTATTATACAAAAACCCTTTTAATAAAAGTGTTTACGGAGAAGAAGATGAGGTGGGGACATACCGATCACTTCATCTATGGGTGGATGTCACATGAAAATTTGCCAAAGAAACAAGATTTTCTTTTAGCACAGGTTTTCTTTTGTAAAAAGAAAAAGTGTACCAATATCAAAACGAAGAGCAGCGTATGCGCGAACAATCTCCCATTTGCTACCGATTCGCCAAGCAGAATACGTCCTATCGGCTTGTCTATCAGGTCTGGGAGGATCGCTCCAATCGCAATGAACAAATAATTGATTCTCTTTAGTCTTATCCCAATCCGTGGAAGAACGAACTGGAATATTTTGATATGACTGCAATGCCAAGGGTAATTCCTATGTGTCCAAATATGAACATGGTTTAAAGATATGTTAGCTTTACATGATAAATATAGATTTATGAAAATTGATCTATATCTAAACCAAAGATAAGCTTATAGGAGATAGAAACAATAGAAATAATGAATGAAAAACAAACGTAAATAAAGACACGTCAGAGGTGATGGAAAATGGCGATTGGAAGAACGGATAACATGGACAAAATAAAATAAATGTGATTGAAAAAAGATTGGGGATAATTGTGGGAGCGAGATTGAGAGATAGAAACAGAATAGAAAATGCTATTTCAACTCAAGATAGACTAAGGAAGAAATCCAAGGGTTGGAATGGTGCAAAGGAGATAAGGAAATGGCGTGAATCAAGATGATTATAAACTTGGCAGTTGCACTTGCTTTTGAATATAACATAACTGTTTATGATGCTTTTTACATCGCATTGGCAAAGGACTTAGAACTCACTTTTATCACCGCAGATAGAAGACTTTGTGAACGAGTAAGAGGGCGGGATTATGTTGAATTTATAGGAGAGATGTAATGGGAATTTACATGATAAGAGATTTGCTGAAGGCGGTTAGAGATATTTCTTCCTTGGTTGATATTCATTACATAAGACAGAAAGAGCCGAAAGGACTTGGAGATGCTGTTTGTGATACAACTCGCAGATGCTATTAAAATGCTGATAAAGAAAGAGGGAAAATTAAATTTAAAGGGCGACCATCATGAAGATGCATTTCTGGTAACGGTGAACGTATATTATAAGATAAATAAACCACAGGATGTCTTTTTTGCGATTATGGAAGAGGTTAGATGACTCGAATATGATAAATCACCCATTACCCATCACGCATCACCGATCACCCATTACCAATCACAGATCACCCATTACCCCTCACGCATCACCGATCACGCATCACCTCCAAAGGGAACATTTGAAATGACAAAAGCAGCACTAATCACCGGCATAAGCGGACAGGATGGTGCATACTTAGCAAAATTCCTGTTGGACAAAAGCTACGAAGTATTTGGCACCTATAGAAGACTATCAACACCAAACTTCTGGCGATTGCAGTATTTAGACAATTTAGCAGCACAGAGTTTTGTATGTGCGAGTTTTGAACAACCTATTGGCACTGGAGAAGTAACAGGTTTAGGCGTAACGAGGATTTTAGAAGCTAGGATA
>QBUN01000219.1 GCA_013180565.1 Candidatus Methanophaga sp. GoMg3.2
GGATTTTAAATTTGATGTGGATAAGTTAGTTCAAGTAATAACTAATTTATTGAGTAACGCGATAAAATTTTCATTTCCAAACGAGATTGTTAAAATACGTGTTTAAAAACGTGATAAATTCGCACAAATTTCAGTTGAAGATCATGGAATAGGTATTAAAAAAGCGGAATTAGAAAAATTATTTGATAGATACTATCAAGGGGATAATAATTATCAAGGGAATAGTTTAGGAGTCGGGTTAAGTATTGCCAGAAGATATGTTGATCTCCACAAGGGTGAAATCAGGGTAAAGAATAACAAAGATAATGGTGCAACATTCACAATTGAGATACCAATAAGAGGTGTTTGAGGAGTCTTAATATGTTTAAGGATCGGGTATTAATTATTGAAGACAATGAAGATATCCGAGAGTTATTAGAAGAAACTTTTACAGATTTGGGGTGTGAGGTAAAAACAGCAGGTGATGGCGATAAAGGTGTTGAGATCCTTAATACTTGGAAACCCGATTTGATACTATTAGATATTATGCTACCAAAATCTGAAGGTAATAAAATTGACGTTGATTTAGGATATGAGATTTGTAGAGATCTAAAATCTAATGTTGAGACTAGAGATATCCCTATTTTAATGTTAACCGCAAGAGGACAAAACAAAGAAGCATTAAAAGGGTATGATCTGGGTGCGGATGACTATGTCATAAAGCCATACACAGAAGAAATTCTCGTGGCAAAAGCTAGGGTAGTCTTACGACGAGCTAAACTGAGGAAATACTTGGATACAACTTTTTTTTGACAGAGATAGTGGTATAATTGTTAAATCTAAAGAAGATTTGAAAAGAGCTGTCGTTGAAATAATTAACGGCGAATTTCGTCATATTATTGAGAAAAGAGAGGGATATAAAATATTATACAATGATGATAAGACAATCAGGAAAGAATCTAATATCCAACCTATTTTAAGATTTTTGTCCCCGTTAATGGAAACTTTTGGACTCAGTTTAGAGAGAGAGGTAGAAACTGGAAGAGGGCCTGTTGATTTTAAATGTAGCGGGATATCTTATAAGACCCATATAGAACTAAAACTTTCCTCGGGAAGTTGGGAAAAGGGATTAAAAAACCAATTGCGACAATATATGGAATCTGATAAAGTAAATGAAGGGATATATATTGTTATATGGTATGGTGAAACGAAAGAAGAAACATGGGAAAAAAGAAAGGAAAAATTGATGCTGATTTCTGAGGATACGAAAAAAGAATTAAATTATAATATTGAATTAATATTTGTCAATGCACGCGTGCCAACTTCTGCTTCAAAGTCGTAGTACTGTCTTGCGTCAATCAATTAAAGATGTGAAGAAATTGGGCATATGTAACGTGATTATGGAAGCGCTTTAAAAGATAGTAATGAGAAAAACACTCAAGTTATAAAAGTCCTTACAACTGCTAAATATCGTGATGTTTGAGAGAGTGCAGCATCTGCGCTGGGCGTAATAGGAAGCGAGAAGGCTCTCGAACCTCTAAAGAGTGCTTTAAAGGATGAATCTCCGTTTATTGTGCGGAAGAGAGTGAAAGACCGTGCATTCACAACCCTTGAACAAATTAGCCGAAGAATCCGTAAGAGAATTCCTTTAGAGCCACAGTAGGATTTACATAAACAAAACCAAATACCAAAAACCCGTTTTGGATTTTAGATCTAGAAATTGTTTAGAATTTAGGAATTATAATCATATGTCATCATATAATAAAAAGGGATGAGGGGAAGAACTATAAGTATGCTGGGGATGCTTATGATGCGTTCATCAATAAATTTCCTAAGGGGGGATGAGTATGGATAGAAAAGCGAAATTGGAGATGCTGCGGAAATTGAATGAGAAAGAGCTTACAAAGACGTTTTTGATTCCGCTATTCGAAGAGATGGGTTTTCAGAATGTAAAATACAATCATGGAGTTCTTGAATATGGAAAAGATGTGATCTACTGCGAAGAAACAAGGTTTCACAAGCTGAAACATGTGGGGGTTCAGGTTAAGCAAGGAGACATAGACACCGCTATTGCAGAAAAAATATTCACTCAAATAGCAAGGGGGCTGGGTTCATTTACTGATTTATCAGACAATAATAGAGAAAAGCCCATTGATGAGTTTCTTGTTGTCACTTCGGGTGTGATAAAGGAACATGCAAGAGAGAATCTATCGAAGTCGCTTGAAGGTGTTCACATTGGCAAGCCCCTATCGTTTATAGAAGGCAATGAGCTTGTTGAGTTGTTGGAAGGATATATGTCCTCTGCTTTCTGGGATGAATACGACTACTTCACCAAATACTTCAACGCGATGAAAGCCGATTTCGAGAGAATAAAAGACATCTCGGCAATCGGTCAGAAAGAACCCGTGCCGTTAGAGAATATTTATGTTTCTCTGAAACTGACAGAAACCGTTAAAGAGCATGAGATTCCCGTAGATAAGGACCGAGAGATAATTGAAGATGAATTAATAAAAAAAGAGTTAGAAAAACCCGCCGAAAGGGCGCGGGTTCTCGATGCAGAAAGAGCAATAAACGATTACAACAAGTTAGTCATTGTAGGTGCTCCGGGTTCTGGTAAAACGACCCTGCTGAAGCATCTCGCACTCAAATCATGCACGGAAAATACTAAAGCGCTGGAGAGGGCTTGTGTGCCCATCCCGATTACATTGCGAGAATTATCAGATAGCGGAAAAGATATTAGACAGTACATTGACGATGTTTTTGAAAAATATGATTTTCCAAAAGCGAAAGAGTTCGTAGAGAGCGATTTGAAGACGGGTAAGTGCCAACTTCTCCTTGACGGCTTTGATGAATTGGCAACGAAAGAGGAGCAGGAACAAATTACCGTACTGATTCACCGATTTATGGTGAAATATCATAAATGCCAAGTTGTTGTTACATCCCGAATTGCCGGTTACCATGACGAGTTAAGCGGCTTTACTAAATTAGAATTGATGGAATTTGACGATAAACAAATCGAGCTGTTCATACAGAATTGGTTTGGCGCAAGCGACCCAGCGAAAGCAACGTCTATGCAGGCGGCAATAAAGGCAAATGAACAGCTAAAAGCGCTTGCTCGCAACCCCTTGATGATTGCAATTATTGCTATTATCTATGAGGAGGATAGAGAGCTACCACAACGAAGGGCAAAACTATACGAACGCTGTGTTGATGTGCTGCTGAGTAAATGGGATGTGCAAAAGCGACTCAAAAATGAATTCCCCGTAGATAAGAAAGAGTTCATACTGAGAAAATTGGCGTTCTATGCTCACAGCGACAATAAAAGAAGCATGACCGAGAAAGAGGTCATGCAAGAGATGCTCATGTATTTACCTCAAATAAAACTGAAAAACGAGGATGCAAAACCTCTCCTTGACGAGATATGGCAGCGGAGTTATCTGCTCCGGCAAATCTCAATGGAACGTTATGATTTTCTCCATCTGTCGTTTCAGGAATATTTCACGGCTTTGGAGTTGAAAGAGCAGGAAGAGGGTAAATCTACAATAATCGAACATTTAGAGGAGCCCTGGTGGGAAGAGCCGATACTCCTTTATGCCGGGATTAGCAAGAATGCAACTGCTCTTATCAAGAGAATACAGGAAGAAGTGCCTGAGGATTTCTTTTACAGCAACCTCATGCTGTTTGGAAAATGCATGGCGGATGCAGAATTCACAGAACCGTCTTTGAGAGATACAATTGTCAATGAACTCTGGTCTCTATACAAAACTGCGGAGTTCGCACCGCTTAGGGAAAAGGCAATCGGTGTACTTGCTCTCATTAAACCCGATAGCATTATAGATTCACTGATAAATGATTTAGCGGCTAAAGAAAGTGATGTGCGATGGAGAGCAGCAGATGCGCTTGGCAGAATGGGAAGCGAGAAGGCTGTTGAACCTCTTATAACTGCCCTCTCTACGGCTAAAGAAAGTGATGTTCGATGGGGAGCAGCAGATGCGCTGGGCGTACTAGGAAGCGAGAAGGCGGTCGAACCCCTTATAACTGCTCTCTCTAAGGATGAAGAAAGTTCTGTTCGATGGAGTGCAGCAGATGCGCTGGGCGTACTAGGAAGTGAGAAGGCGGTCGAGCCGCTAAAGAGTGCTTTAACGGATGAAGGTACGTTTATTGTAGGGAAAGTAAAAGACAGAGCATTCACAGCCCTTGAAGAAATTAGCCGAAGAATCCATAAGAGAATTCCTTTAGAGCCTCAGTGAGATTTTAAACAAAACCAAATATCAAAAACCATTTTTGGATTTTAGATTTAGAAATTGTTTATTGCAACAGGCTATACCTTCGCAAGAGATTCATGCAACCGGATAATCGGGCTGTTTTGGATAACCAAATCCTTTAAGCGGCCCCATAGATCTTCGGGCGAAGGCAGCTTGGCAAGTTCTCGCTCCAATCCCGTGATATAGTCATGTTCAATTATGCCATGACCCTTTGTTGAGTATGCGAATTTAAGACCGA
>QBUN01000218.1 GCA_013180565.1 Candidatus Methanophaga sp. GoMg3.2
GGTAAAGTATTTACTGGGGGGTCACTTACTATCCGTTTATTCTCATGGTCAGTCCGGAAACAGTTTAAAGGCCCAGATCATCACTTATCGGTTGAAGAGCGTCCAAAGCGAGCGTGAAGAATTCACTTCGCTCGAAACCTAGTTCTTCGCATACCATTATATTCGCCCTGCTGACTGTTCGTGCAAAGGACTTGTCATTGAATTTCTTCTTTAATGATTTTGCCGTTACTTCTGATAATTTGCGCGTGGGCATCATCAACGCTGTCGGCATGATCAAGCCGGAAAGGGCATCTGCGGCAATCAACGCCTTCGCCAGCTCGCTATCCGGTTCGATACCAGTCATCGTATTATGCGCTTTTATCGCTTGTAAGCATTCTTCGGGCAGTTCGTCTTTTAGCATTTCCGCTGCTATAAGTCCGTGCATCTCAGGATTATCTTTTGTCTGTTCGTAATCCAAATCGTGTAATAAGCCGACCAATATCCATTTCTCTTTGTCCACTTCTGATCTCTTATCCGCAATCGCGCCCATTATTTTCGATACTGCAAGCATATGTTTCCTGAGATTATCGTTTTCTATCTCCTTATCCACCATTTCAAGCGCGCCATCTATTGAGATCATTTCCTCTGTTAAGATTACTTTATTTCCTTTTGATAATTAGTTCTATAAATATTTATTATCAATGAATAAAATTTCAGACCCACAATATGGCGACAATTTCGTAGGCAGAGGCGAAAAAATTAACGAACTTAAAGAAAAAATCGAGAGCAATGAGATTGTAGTCATAACAGGAGACAGGGGCATCGGAAAGACAAACTTGACGTTTGTCGTTGAGAAGGCAACGAAAGAGGAAAAAGCATGGGTCTTCTTAAAGAAGAGGAAGTGCTATCGTGTGGATGGCTCACTTTTCTACGAGGATATGAACAAGATCTTCATGCCTGATAAGATATCAACAGGCGCTTCAAGTTCAGTTAAAATACCTGGCTTTGGTGCTGGCGTTGGAGAAAGTTGGAAGCCCCGAGAACCTTCTGTTTTGGAATACATGGAGAAATCGAGAGGGGCAATAATTTTTGTAGAGAATGCACATGAATTAAAAGAAGAGGAGATTAAATCTATTTCCGCTGGCAGTCGCAGGAATGACAAATTGAAATTCGTTCTTGAGATTGCCACTCCTTACATGCGTGATGTTAGGCTGAGAGCAGGCTCTTATGAAGTAGTCGAGTTGAAGGAATTAAGCGATGAGAGTATAGAGGAGATAGTGAGAAAAGGATGTCCGAACTTTTCCGATACAATTGTGAACGGGATAGTCCAGCATTCAAAGGGCTATCCGTATGTTGCGAGGTCGCTTGCTTATATCTGCGATAATAAAAACGCGGAAGAGGAGATGTTTGAGTTCCTGAATACATTAAGCTATGATGACATGAAATTTAATCTCAACAAGATACACCAGGAAGTTTTAGAAACTTTGGATAAAAGTTCTCAAGAGGTAATAAAGAAATTGGCAATCGCACCTGCGACTTTGACATTGAAATTGATAGAAGCTTTTTGTGGTGTGGATGTGGATACTACGCTAAATGATATTATTGAAAGAGGGATTCTTGTAGAATCCCGAGAAAACTTCTACCAAATATATCATCCGCTTTTTAAAGAGTATTTGAGGTATACACAACGAATAGAATTCGGAAATAAGAAGGAAATATATTCTGAGGCGATAGAAAAGGTAAAATCAGAGTTTGATTCTTTTTTCATCCTTCTCGAAGTTTTAAATGAACCCGATATTTTCAAGGAGTTAATAAAACGAACAGAGAATTATGAAAGTATTAATTCTATCGGAAGTCAAGCTTATACATGGGGGGGATTGGAACAAGCACTTTACGCATGGAATCATCTGCTCGAAAGAACAAAAGATAAGGATAAAGAAGGGGAATCAATTGCAAAGGGAAATATAGGCAATGTCTACCGAATCAAAGGAGAACTTGACAACGCTCTGGAATATTTTGAGAAGGCATTGAAATTAAATGAAGAATTGGGAAGTAAAGAAGGAATAGCAATAAGCCTTGGAAATATAGGCAATGCCTGCCAAATCAAAGGAGAACTCGACAAAGCTCTGGAATATTACGAGAAGGCATTGAAATTAGATGAAGAATTGGGAAGTAAAGAAGGAATCGCAATAGGCCTTGGAAATATAGGCAATGTCTACAAAATCAAAGGAGAACTTGACAAAGCTCTGGAATATTACGAGAAGTCGTCGAAATTAAATGAAGAATTGGGAAGTAAGGGAGGAATGGCAATAGGCCTTGGAAATATAGGCATTGTCTACGTAAACAAAGGAGAACTTGACAAAGCTCTGGAATATTTCGAGAATGCATTGAAAAAATTCAAAGATGTAGGTAACAGAATAGAAACCGCTCGAACTTTGATGAGCCTTGGTGATGTTTTTGTTCTGAAGGGAGAAAAAGAGCGAGCATTAGATTGTTATTCGGACGCGAAAGATCTCGCAGTAGGTAGTTCTATTTTTGAAGAGATCAATAAAAGAATAACTATTATTAGGAGCGAATAAAAATGCCAAAAGCGACAAATCTTGTAGGTGCATACAACAATTTCGTTGTGGAGCCGCTCAAGACGGAAGAGGAGTTCAAGGACTTTTATGTCGAGAGACCAAAGAACGCACCATCTCCGATAGAGGAACTGAAAGACCGGATAGAAAACGCAGATAGTGCAAAGAAATACCTTTTCCTCGGCTTCCGCGGATGCGGGAAGAGCACGGAACTGAACCGGCTATTGCAATTGCTTGATATGGATAAGTTCCTCCTAGTTAGCTATTCAATCCGCGAATTAGATGTAAGCGATTTCGATTTCCGTGATTTCTTCGGTTCTATGGCGTTGAAAATTTACGACATTGCAGAGAAAGAAATCAAGCTGGAGAAGGATATTAAAGAAGATTTCCTTGATTTTATGATGCACATCACAAAAGTTTCAGAACACGATGTCACGAAATACAGTGAAATGGGGATATCATTCTCTAATTTTATCCTTCTGAAATTGGGCAGAGAAGCAAAAACACGGGAGTATATCAGAAAAGAGCTTGAGACGAAGATAAGCGACCTGATACAAAAACTCAACTGGCTTACGATGGAAGTAGAAACCAAATCGAGCAAAAGAATCGTGGTAATCGTGGATGACCTCGATAAGCTCACTCGCGTAGAACAGGCAGAAGAGTTCTTCTATAAAAATTACGGATTGCTTATCCAGCCAAAATGCTTTGTCATATATACATTTCCCATACCCCTAACTTTCAATCCGTATTACGAGAATGTTCGGCCTGCATTTGATGACGATATTATTCTACCGCAACTACCAGTGAAGAGCAAAGACGGAAAGCGATTAAATGAAGAAAACATCAACTTCTACAAGGAGATAGTGGAGAAGCGAATGGATCTGGGTCTGATAGAAGAAAATGCGTTAGAGGAAGCCATAGTATCCACGGGAAAGACTTCTGAGTTTATTTCAGTTATGCGGGATGCGGCAATAAAAGCATACAGGAATGAGAATGAGAAAATAACAAAAGAAGAAGTCGGAAAAGCGTTAGAGAAATTGAGAAGGACGTATGACCGAACACTCACGGAAGCGCATAAAAAGCGGCTTTTAGAGATTTACGACAAAAAAGAAGCACGTGATGAGAATACAAGCGATTCCATAAGTCGTGATTTGCTTTTCAGTTTGACCGCGGTTGAATATGAGGACGAAGAAGGAAGATGGTGCGATATAAATCCGTTACTGATGCCGCTGGTAGAGAAATGGAAGAAAGCTTGATAGAGGATTTAGAGGAAATAGACACGATAATAGCTGAGCTTGAGATTTCAAAAGGTAAGGGTAACTTGATACTGTGCGTAGTTAATTCTCCTACTTATCGAGATATGATTATCCAGACTTTAAGGGGGCGATTTTCATCAAAGGTTATCCACGCAGAAAATGGTAGGGAAATTATTCGCTTTTTGAGGGCGCCTGATTTAGAGGGCGCGGAAATTTTAATTTGGGTCATGCCCGAAGAGCCGACAGAAGATTTACTTAACACATTGAATAATTTCAGGGAGTTGTTCTATGAAGTGAAGATACCTAATATAATGTTTTACAATCGGGCTTTTTCTGAGAGTGTGATAAGAAAAGCATCAGACTTCTGGCGGTATAGAGGGAACTATTACGAATTAGAAGAAGCGGAAAGAGGAATGGCATTTGAGGCAATTGAGACGTTAGCCACTCCTTTCTCTTATCAGGACAAAGAGGACTTGCTGAGAAGGAAACGGATAAATGAATATCTGCTTGAAAAGGTCAGAGATAAGCAAGAAAAAGCCAACATTTTAACTGAGTTGGGTAGGATAGTCTATCATTTGGGGGAGATTAATAACGCTTTGAAATATTTTGAGAATGCATTGAAATTAAATGAAGACTTGGGAATAAAAGAAGGAATTGCAATA
>QBUN01000217.1 GCA_013180565.1 Candidatus Methanophaga sp. GoMg3.2
GCGGATGTTCCGCCCGATCTATTGTCTTCTCTACCTCTGGTCTGAAGATCAAGTCCATAGCCATATCATCATATGTGTAATTCAAATTATAGCCCGCGAGTGCAGAGCCATTAAATCGCTTTACGCCATCCGGGTACACATAGTCTACGTAAGGGGTATGCAATGCTATGTAATTACCAACTGTGGTTTGTGGAATGTAGGTCTCAGTATAATTGAAGGTTGTTGTGCCATTCTCAAAATAAAGTCCGTAGAAAGTAACTAGATGAGAGCGTTGTGTTCCATTCAAGCTAACAATTATAGGCGACTCTTGATGGACCAGAGTAACAAAGAAACCAATAACCTTCTCTTCTCCTTCGGACGATACTAATGTCGCCTTCCCATTTAGGTACCACCATTCGGCCATAAAATCAACATTGTAATCGGTCTCTAAGTGCCCACCTTCGGTAAAGTCTGCCATATTTGCAGATGAATCCGCGGATGCGGGCACTATACACATCACCACCACAAGCAATAATGTTAGCCCTAACAATATCTTACTTGTTTTGTTCATTTTTTTTTATGTATATGAAGTATACCTATCTTCTATTAAAGACACTGATTTACACGGATTTACTAAACTAAATTTGAGTTTGACATTGTTGATCATTATCATCTGTGTCAATCTGCGTTAATCTGTGTCAATAATTTATTTTCTTGTTCATTATCCATTCTGCGACATTATCAATAACAATTAGAGCTACATGACCAGGTATGAACATATCCGCGGGCGTGGCCTTACCAGTGCCGGGCACGGCCATAAAGAGATGATTAAAATCAGAATAAAGTATAATTTTGAAGCACACGTTATCTTTTCCTGTCAGACCTTTTATCCACATCTCAAAATCTACCATTGTAACGTGGTAATCGCGTTCTCCTTGAAGAATAAGAATAGGGCGAGACAAATTTCTTGCTACATTTACAGGATCATAATCACTTAAATCTTCCCAATACGATTTCGGAGCTCCTAAGAGTATTTCACCTTTGCTTATGTTAAGTTCTTTCACTTTCTTTGCTTGTGCCCTTAGTTCTTCTAAGCTCTTTAGTTCCTTCTCGTCCATCTTTCCATCCAGAGATGCCAGATACTCTGTTTGTTCTATAATCAAATCCGGTAAACTTCTCGCTGGGGCAGCAAGGAGAATAAGTCCGGAGATGTTTTCATCGCGAGCCGCTATCCGAGGAGCGAGATACCCGCCCCAACTATGCCCCAAAACGGAAATATTGTCAGGGTCAATCCTTTCGGTTTCACGAAGCAAATCAACCGCTGCTATTGCATCATCAATCGTCTCATCGTTTACTGTGAAATTATCATTCTTAATCATAGCAAGGCATTCTTCACGATATCGGTAGGTGCGCTTGTCATAGCGGAGCACAGCAATGCCTTCGGTAGCAAGTCCCCAGGCGAGGTCTTTAAAGGGCTTATTGGGGCCTATAGTTTCATCCATGTCCTCTGGTCCGGAGCCCGCGACTAAAACAACAGCATGAAAAGGTCCTTCTCCTTTTGGTATGGTTAAAGTTCCCGGTAACTTCCAGTTACCTGTGCCAACTGTGCATTCTATTTCCGTGAATGACTCAGGATCCGCATATTCCGGGGGTTGGTAGGGGTAGATTGGTTGAAAAAAAAGCCCCGCTATCTTTTCATTAATATCAAAAACTATTTTCGCATCAAGGAAAGCGTTGGAAACGTTGCATGTGACAAAAACGATTTCATAGCCCTTTTCCTCTGTGCTACAGATGTTCACGATTCCTGTAAACGCTCCATATTGATCAATCAAACCATTCCAGGTTGCATTGAGTTCATCAACAGGTAAGGCTTCAGCCACATCCGTGTTAAAAAAACCATGTGCCTTTTCAAATTCACTTTCATTGAGGAGAGTAACAAAGGTCTTAGCTATTGTTTCCATATTAGACGTAGCTGCTACTTCCGTCTCAAATTCACTACTTATGTAGTACTCAAAAGGCGTCATTAAGGGATAAAGATCACATTCATCCTTTTCTGGATCTATGCTATAAGGTGTATTTCCAATTCCATTTGCATCGGCTCTTCCTTTGTAATCCGCCCAGTAGTTGCCTAAGTAGCTCGCGTAAGTAGTTCTGTTATAAGTGTAGGTTATTTCCAATGGCGAGTTCCAGATGTTGGTTGATGCATAAGAATCAACATTAAAAGTGTTGTTTATGAAGTTGTTTAGATAGATGCTATTGTTGCGGGAAAAGGAGAGGTCGATGCCGCCATTGCTGTTGTTGCGGACAGTGTTGCCCGTTATCGTATTGTTGCTGGAAGATGAGAGGATAATGCCCGTATTGCTATTGTTACTGACAGTATTGTTTAAGACTTTACTATCTTCTGTCTTCCATAGTTCTATCCCAACGCTTGTATTGGATAAATCCAGATTATCTACCGTGATACTAGTGCAATTTATAAGTATTACCTGTCCTGCATCTCCAACCGTATATTCCGAAGCATCTACAAGATAAACAAGAGGCTTACCATTTACTGTATTGCCTTCCACGGCGTTTTGATAGTGCTCAAAAACAAAAAGACCACAATGTACAAATGTATTGCCTGTAATGGTGTTGTTGTTGCAGGAAGACCAGAGGCTGATGCCGCCAATGCTGTTGTTGCAGACATTGTTACCGGTTATTGTGTTGTTGCTAGAAGACCAGAGGCTGATGCCGCCAATGCTGTTGTTGTTGACTTTGTTGCCCGTTATGCTGTTGTTGCTGGAACGGGAGATGCTGATGCCGTTTCCGTTGTTGCTGACAGTAATGTTTAAGACTTTACTATCTTCGGTCTTCCATAGTGCTACCCCAACGCTCGTATTGGCTAAATCCAGATTATTCACTGTGATATTAGTGCAATTGACAAGTATTACCTGTCCTGCATCTTCAACAGTATAATCGGAAGCATCTTCCAGATAAACAAGAGGCTTACCATTTACTATATTGCCTTCCACAATGTTTTGATAGGAATCATCAACACTAAGACCATCATTTACGAATGTATTACCTGTGATGGAGTTGTTGCTGGAACGGGATAGGCAGATGCCGTCATCGTTGTTGTCACCGACATTGTTGCCGGTTATGCTGTTGTTGCTGGAACGGGATAGGAAGATGCCGCCATTGTTATTGTGGACATTGTTGCCGGTTATTGTGTTGTTAACAGGGAAGAGCACGAAAGAGGAGAGCCAGATACCGACATTGCTGTTGTTGCGGACAATGTTGCCTGTTATGCTGTTGTTGGAAGAGTCGCCGGAAAGGTAGATGCCAACATTACTGTTGCTACTGACATTGTTGCCTGTTATGGAGTTGTTACTGGAATCAGAGAGGCTGATGCTGCCACAGTTGTTGTTGCAGACATTGTTGCCTGTTATGGAGTTGTTACTGGAATCAGAGAGGCTGATGCTGCCACAGTTGTTGTTGCAGACATTGTTGCCTGTTATGGAGTTGTTACTGGAATCAGAGAGGCTGATGCTGCCACAGTTGTTGTTGCTGACATTGTTATTTGATATTCTACTGTTTTCTGTCTTACATAACACTATACCAACGTCCGTATTAGATAATTCCACATTTTCCACTGTGATATTAGTGCAATTTACAATTATTACCTGTCCTGCATCTTTAACCGTATAATCCGAAGCATCTTCTAGATACACAAGGAGCTTACCATTTACTATATTGCCTTCTACGGTATTTTGATATGAATTAAAAACACGAAGCCCATTATTTACAAATGTATTGCCTGTAATGGAGTTGTTGTTGCTGTAATCGGCGAGGTAGATGCCGCCATATTTGTTGTTGCAGACATTGTTACCAGTTATTGTGTTATTGTTGGAATCGGATAGGCTGATGCTGTATTCGTTGTTGTAGAGATTGTTGCTGGTAATGGAGTTGTTGCAGGAAGAGTCGACGCTGATGCCGTCACTGTTGTTGCAGACATTGTTACCTGTTATTGTGTTGTTGCTGGAAATTACATTTATCCCCGCACAATCCCACCCTCCCGAGTTTGTTACATTGAATCCTTCAAGCGTAATCCCATCTGCATTTAAAGTAATTGCACTACCACTGCCGTTTGCATCCACAACAGGATAACCAATCCCTTTTAGTGTAACCGAGTTATTAACATACAAATGTTCATAGTAAACACCGGAATGTACTATAATCGTATCATCCGCAGAAGCATTATTTATCGCTTCTTGTATCACTGAGAAATCAGCCCCGCCGCAGCCATCTACAGACCAGTTCGTTGCAGATGCAGTACCCACAAAACTCAGCACCAAAATCGTAGCGCATATAACCAATATCCTACCTTTTTTAGCCATCTTTTATATCCCTCTTAATTAACAGTAATCTTCACATTTTTAGTTGGTGGTATTAGTATATAACATATAGACTTTCTCTTAAATTAGAGCACGTATT
>QBUN01000216.1 GCA_013180565.1 Candidatus Methanophaga sp. GoMg3.2
CCCATTGCAGGTATCTGTTGGCGAGTCAGTCCGTCATAAGATCCTGACGGTGCTGGAAGACGCAACGGATGTCGTGTTCAGCCATTTTCACGGTGACCATGTCCCTTTAGTGGATGCAAATCCATATCAGATGCCTGCGCAGAAGGTAGCCGCCGTATTCCAAGCACGCACACAAAAGCCCCGGTTCTGGGCTAAAGGCCCCCGTGGCATTTCACAAAACATGTCACGCCGGTTGCAGTCGCTGCGTATTGCACTGGATAACGAGCTGCCGAATGCCGAAGAACAAAGCGATGGGCAACTATCCTTTTCCATCCCGGTCCCACATGGTCAGCGCGGTGAACACCTCGGCATGGTAATGATGACGAGGATAGAAGAAGGAGGTGAGGTATTTGTGCATGCGTCTGACATCCAACTGCTAGATGAAGCGACAGTGTCACGTATCACGTCCTGGCAGCCGACGATTGTGCTGGCTTCGGGCCCACCGCTGTACTTGCCACATATATCGCGTAAACAGCGTGCAATGGCATGGCATAATGCGGTACGACTTGCGCATAACGTGGACACTCTAATACTTGACCATCATCTCATGCGTTCTAAGGCTGGATGTCAGTGGCTGGATAAGGTTTCGTCCACGACGGAGCACCGGGTATGCTGCGCTGCTGATTTCATGGGACGGAATCGAACTCCGCTCGAAGCGTGGCGGCAGCGTCTGTATGCCGAGATACCGGTGCCTGAGGGATGGCATGAGGCTTATGCTCGTGGAGCAGTGGACACTGGTCCATACAGGGATCGAATACGTAGAGTAGAAGACTGGTGAAGTTGAACGTTATAGCGAATCTAAACGCGATTTTACAGCTCTTGGATTCTTCTTATCCCGTCTCTTAGTTCTCTGCTATAAACATTCTTAATACTTCCATGAAAATCTAGCTGTGAGATAAGAAAAGAGATCGGCTTGAATTGCGTAGTTGCTAAGCATGCAACTTTCCGTTTGCAGCTTATATCGCGAGCTAAAGACGTTGTTATACCAATTACGTTGAAATACGGTAACCAATCCAGGACATTTTCTTATACTATTCTGGCGGAAGAAGCAGGGCCCACAGCGCCCGTGGTTGCCCAGCAGCCTGTGGCGCCTGAGTCTACGCCCGCACCACAACCTGACAAAAATGAGTTATTAATGGTTGTGTTAGGGGCAGCCATTATTCTAATCACAGTAATTATCGGTATTTCGGTGTTTCAAATAAAGCGTCCTAACTCACGAGAAAAATAGAAAAGCTTTTATTATAGGATTAACAAACTTACCCATATTGAAATACCTTACGCGCATAGCTGAATGTAAGAAAAAATGAGGAGTGTTTTATGGACTTGACTGATAACGAGAAAAGGGACGCTGTTAAACGGATACAACAAGACAAGCCGCTGCCGGACAAGTACCGTTTTTTATTGTTTGATGATGGCCGGGAAGTGGAGCTTCTCGGGACCGGTAAAACTGCCGAGGTTTTCAATGTGGTACTGCCATTTGCCATCCACACCACCCTCAATCGCATGATCGACGTGCAGCGGCAATTAAATATGAAAATTATGGGGGTGAGCGTATGAGACGAGAGGTGGCGCTGAAAGTATTAAGGGGGCATAAGCAGGAGCTGGAGGAACGATATGGCATCACACGGCTTGGAATTTTTGGCTCAGTAGCAAGAGATGAAGCCGCTGACAACAGCGATGTGGACGTGATTGTTGAGATGGCACCTGATCTGTTTGGAAAGGTAAGCCTCAAAGAGGAACTGGAGAGGATTCTTGGGGCAAAAGTTGATCTGGTGCGTTACTGGCGGCGTATGAATCACTACCTGAAAAGACGCATCGATAAGGAGGCATACTATGTATGATGTAACGTTGCTTCTGGAAAAGCTGGTCTGGCATCAAAGGGGTACGTGACATCCTCTCGCACCAGTACTTCAATATCGATGCCGAGGAGATTTTCCATATCTGTACGGATGATCTGCAACCTTTGCGTAATGCGGTACGGGAGATGATAAAGGGGTTGAAAAATGGCGATACATCTCAAATTTCCAAAACGGGGTAGTTCTGTCCATCGTAGCATAATCCGCAAACTTTTCTTAATCACTCCACACCTTAAAAATATAAAAATTCCTCTTGTCCGTTGCCTTAAGCTGCACAGGCACCGTAACCTGAACGGTATCGCCTTGGTGCACCGTCATATTCTCCAGGCTCGCAACTGTTTTACCATCGAAGTCCGAATCACGTACCAAACATTCCGTAGCGTCCCCGTTATATCGTGTCCCTTCTAAAAAGATTGTTTTATGTATCTCCCTCTCGTTCGGGTTTGTAATGCTAATATTGTATTCGTTCCATCCGCTTGCGTTCACAATGTTCTTCTAATGTTCGAGATAAGTTATTTTTGGTTTCCGTTTAGTCAAAATAGAAAAGCGGAGATTATACCTCACTCATTTCCCGCCATCTTGCTAAATTCCCGGATCAACCGTTTATGCTCTTCCAGTTCGCCAGCCTGGAGCTTTTTAGTTATCTCAGCACCGATTTTGTCATGCTGTGGCACATAGACCTCGCATATAAAATTAATAATCGGCCCGTAATTCTCTTTATTGCCTTCCGCAACAACGTCAAGGTATTTTTCCCGGTGTTCCAGGTCCAGATAGAGTGTCGGGTACCCTTTTCTTCTGAGCACGAAATTGAGTAAAGCCCGTCCAAGCCTGCCATTTCCATCAACAAACGGATGAATAGTAACGATTTTAGTATGCAGTAGGATAGCGAGTTCGAGCGGCGGTAATTTGCGTTTATTCGCTCTATACCACGTAATTAATTCCTTCATGAGTCCCGGTATTTCAAAGGGTGGTGGTGGCACATACTCCTCTTTCTCTATCCAAACCTGGATGCGCCTGTATTCGCCCGAAGTATCGGAGAGATTACGCATGATTATAGTATGCGTTTTTTTGATTAGCTTCTCAGAAACGTCCCCCTCGTATGATTCAAAAAACCGTTCAAGCTCTTTGAAGTTTATAAGCTCGTGAATTTCTCTGACTGTTTTGCCCGCTGGCGCTACGCTATGCTCAAATAATTCTTCCGCTTGTCTCTGCGTTATGGTATTGCCCTCAATAGCCGTTGTTCCCTGTGCATAGTGAACAAAAACCGCTTGCCTATAACGTTCGAATTCATCGGGATAATTTTCCAGGAAACGCAGATAACAGTATCTCAAAACTTCGGAGCTCAAAGCCTGGTCTTTGTTAAGACACACAGGCCGATATTTTTTGAGCCGGTAATCCACGTATCGTTTTAACTTGATCTTCTCGAATTCACTTAATTTTTCTATAACTCTTGCTTTCTCTAATTTACTCAATCTACCCACGTAGAACGAAATAGCCGCGGTTTTATCGTTAACTTTTACTTTATCCCTGAGATAAAGATACTTGTGCCCCTTAATAATCTTAATCTCTAATTTCATTATGATTTAATGTATGGCACGTATATTAAAAAAGTTATGTGAATTGGGTTAACCTTTCAAGTTGTGTTGATGTTTTTCTAACACTCGGAACCAATTCAAGAAAGCATAATATCCAACTAAAATTAATTGTTGACATAGATTAACGCTGATTAACGCAGAAGAAATAAAATCCGTGTAAATCCGCGTCCTAAATAAATAGGTAGAAGTTATACTTTATAGAGTATCGCCATATATTCCTTTCGTGTTATTCTGGTGGGTATGTGTTGGGTCATATGAGTCATTTAATCGTATAATGCACCTCTCGCCCCTTTCCAAATTTTTTAAATATTTTCAATCTCAATAGATGGAAATATCACAGGGTCAGTATTCTGCTTGATTTCATTACTCAGGTTCTCGATTTCTTTCCGTTCCGCTAATGATTTCTTGAATTCTATCTCCTGCGATTCTTCCATTTGGTCCTTAGTTTCCTTCTATTATCCGTACCCATTTGTGGGATTTGATTTTGCTGATTGTTTCCATAACCATTCTATCCGAAACGTTACAAGTCATTTTCCGCTTTCTTGAGCCATCTCAAGGTTGACCACTTCTTCTTTCATACTTTGATACCCTCTAGATATACCTCGTTAGAAATCGTGTTTGCTACATTCTTCTCATCTTCAAACGAGTGTTCATCTTTCAAAATTATATCCACGGAAACGAAAGGGAAATAATCATGAAATCGCCGATAAATTTTATGCCCGAGTTCTCTTTTCTCTTTTAAGTCTAAATTGCCTTTTACAACTATCAAAAAATCCCAGTCACTTTCTTCTTCAAAATCCTTCCCTGTTCTACTCCCAAATAATAGGATATTTGTATAGTCAACGCCGATTTCTTCCAGTATACTTTTCAGTTTCGCTATTACTTCTCTTCTTGTTTCTATCACCCTATTTATCATTTTCATCCTCCGGCATTACTTCAGTAGCTATCG
>QBUN01000215.1 GCA_013180565.1 Candidatus Methanophaga sp. GoMg3.2
ATACTTGCGGCACGCAACGGAATTCCATTGATAAGGATAAAACATGGTGATTATGACTGGAAATCGGCATCAGGAACGGACGTAATAGACGGGCTTATAAAGCATCTTAACCTCGACACAGACGCCTCCAACCTTGAAACCGCTATTGAAGAGCTGGCATGGGATTTCTCCTGCGTTCAGAAAGCATATCATGACTGGGCAAAACCGTTCAAAAACCATGAAGACGTTATTAGATGGCTAAAAGAAAAGGGGATAGATGGCAGCAGATGCCAAAAACAGCATTCTTTTACACTCCATTCCAGCAATTGGAACCCTATAACGCTTTCTATTCTATACGCATTAGTTCCAGATTGTATGGCTCGGATGAAGGATAGGTTTAATAAAATAGTTCAGTATACCTCAGAACCCAAAAACCATTTGGGTTGGTACTTGCTCTACTTCATCCATCCAGTTAGACACGAGCTATATTACTTTGATATACACTATCCCGATGGATTTTCTTCTCGTTTAGCAAGTCTTATCCGCGTGCACCGGCTAGGCTTGAAAGGTGCTAAGACCTACCTCAGTAAAGAAGGCAGAACAACTGCAGATTCTTACATTAGGGCTTGTGGTACAACCGCGTTCAAGCACCTCCATCTCCATCCAACGACAAGTACCTGGGAAAAGCCAAATCTTCAAGGACTCGAAAAGCGTATCCGAGATCTTGAAATAGGGGGTGCTGATCTATCGCGTAATGAACAGAATATTGCAATAGCTCTCAGCACAAAGGCAACACCGAGCTTTGAATGGTGGATAGGATATGCACCTTGTGCGATAAACGAAGGTCCGATATTCACATTGAAGAGAAATAAGAAGCATTCGGACTGTTTCAACGATATGCTTGTGATCCTTAAAGATCCGAACCAAAAGGATATAAGAACAAAATTGGAAGAATATTACACTATCAAAGAGATAAGGGACAAATAAGTAGGTGTATCTTCATCTTTAAGCGTATGTACGATTTGCTTCAATTTAATTTAATTTGATTTATGACCTATGGGGAAACCATCATGCGAAACATCACAAAGCGCATCTTCTTAACTGCACTGACATGTCCCACCTTAGGCTGGTTAATGCGGCAAAAAGAAGAAGAAAAGCATAGGACTATAACCGCTGCCGAGAAATACCAAATAGAACAAGGATTAGAAATCGGAATACGTGCACGAGCACTGTATCCCGATGGTATCTTAATCGCCGCCCGCGATTTAGACTCCGCCGTGGCGGAGACAACGAATTTGATGCGTAACCAAAAAGAGTCAACACTTTTCGAGGCTGCCTTCCGTATTGATAATTTCACCACAAGAGCTGACATATTAATGCGCAACAATGACGGGCGTTGGCACATGATAGAAGTCAAATCCAGTGTAAACGGCAAACAGAAATTCATTGACGACATGGCATATACCGCTATGATTATTGAACGTGCGGGATACAACATAGCTACGGTCTCTTTATTATTGATTTCTAAGGAGTTCCGGCTGGGGATGCCATCAGAAAAACTGTTTGTGGAGATAGATCACACCGACACTGTAAAAGCTCGAATAGTCGAATTCAAACCGGTTTGTGCAGAACTAGAAGAATTAACAGGAATGCGCGAAAAACCGGAGCCCAAACTACGATTTGAATGCCGCAGTTGTGAACTGTTCAAAGACTGCACAGGGCAAGGGATTGAAAATCATATATTCGACCTGCCACGATTGAATCAAGCAAGATTTGAGGCATTAACGGAATCGGGCATCGTTTGTATCGAAGACATCCCGCCCGGATTACCGTTGACGGGAAATCAGGTTAGAGCAAAAGAGTGCGTGCAATTAAAGAAACCGCAGATCGAAGCTAGACTTAAAACAGAATTAGAAGCCGTCTCATGGCCTGCCTATTACCTTGACTTCGAGACGGTTATGACGGCAATACCGTTATATCGCGATATTACACCCTATACTCAGCTACCTACGCAATATTCCATACATAAGTGCTCTGAGCCAGGTCTTGTTGTCAAGCATTCCGAATATCTGACTGATCCGGGCAGAGATTGCCGGCGAGATCTTGCCGGGCATTTGATCGCAGATCTCAACGGCGATGGTAGTATTATCGCTTATACCTCTTTTGAGAAGACCGTCATAAACAGCCTTGCAAGATTATATCCGAACCTGTCGGCAGATTTGAATCTTTTGATAGGCCGTTTGGTAGATCTTGAAGCAATCATCAGAAAGAATTTTTACCATCCTGATTTTCATGGCCGCACATCAATAAAGCGGACACTACCGGTCCTGGTGCCGGAAATGTCGTATGAGGGCCTGGAAATCGGAGATGGTTATACAGCTATGTCTGTTTTTGCTTTATTGGCGCTTGGTAAATATGGTGCGGACGAAGCGGAAACGCTAAAAAGGAACCTTTTGGACTATTGCAAGCAAGATACATTGGCTATGGTTGAGTTGCACAAACAGTTGCTTGAATATGTTAAAGAAAGCATAATATCCAACTAAAAATAATTATTGACACAGATTAACTCTGATTAACACAGAAAAAAAATCAAATCCGTGTAAATCTGCGTCCTAAATTAAATAGCTAGAAGTTATACGTTATATACAATAAAAAGCAATGACAAAATTCTACGAAGTAAGAAAGAGAGACGGTGCAGCGAGGATAGGGCAATTACAGCTAAGCGAAGTTACACAAACACCGCTGATGCTCACGGTAGAGCATGCGGAAGAACTCAAAGAGCTGACTGTGGCAGATTCGAACTTTAACGATTTAGCGTCGGGCGAGACATGGAACGCGCCACGCGGTGCGGTCCTTCTGCCCGAAGTACATCCTCTGTACACCAAGAATGAAGCCCCTAGGTCTGCCGACTTCTTCGTGCTCGCATTCGCATCTAACATGCTCAACAGCCCACGGGATTTCGTGCACCGAGTTATTAATGCGCGGAACACAATACCGCCGGATGTTGCGTTGTGGGTTCCGGTAATAGCGACCGCGGAAAATGCAGCATTACTGTTTTACCTGGGTGTGGACATAATTGACAATCTAAATGCAGTAATAAAAGGTTATCAGGGCATTTATCAGATGGAAGAAGGCGAGCTAAGCCTGAGTGAATTGGAGGATTTGCCATGCAATTGTTCTGTTTGCTCCTCTATGAGTATAGACGAGCTAATGGGAAGAGAGGATCGAGCACTGTTGATAGCGAAGCATAACGAGCTGCTGCTGGCAAAGGAAGTGAAAAAGGTAACGGCGCGTATAAGAACCGGCAATCTGCGTGAGTACGTAGAGATGAAGGCACGCGCGTCAACATTTTTGACTGCCGTGTTGAGAATCATGGACTTTAAAGAAGAAGAATATTTCGAGCTTAGAACGCCTGTTGCACGAAAACAATGTATGATTGCAAATACAATGGAATCGTTAAAACGAATAGAAGTGAAGCGGTTTGCGAACCGAGTTATAGAGCGATACGAACCGCCGGTCCGGCAGATTTTACTGTTATTGCCCTGCTCTGCGCGAAAGCCATACTCTAAGTCGCGATCACATAAGAAGTTCATAGATGCAATTGGCGCGTATAGAGGGTGCATACATGAGTTGATTTTAACTTCTCCGCTGGGCGTTGTGCCAAGAGAACTTGAAGAGGTTTATCCTGCTGCGTTCTATGACATCCCAGTAACAGGATACTGGGATTTAGAGGAGCGAGAATGGGTCGCTTCATGCTTGCGTGCATACCTTACCCGTAATATCGTAAATTATGAGCTGATAGTTGCACATCGTGGTGGTGCATATAGAGATATATGTTCTAGCGTTGCGGACGATCTGGGCATAGAAATCAGGTACACATGCGAAGAAGGCGAAAACGCAACATCAAGAAAAGCATTGGACCGGCTGAGAGCAGAGATAGCAGCGTTAGGTTCTGAGAGCCAATTGGGATTTGAACAGAAAGCGAGCGTAATAAGGGCTATTGCTGATTATCAGTTCGCCATCGGTGCGTGACGCGAGCTTGTAACGCAAAGAGAAGGCGAACGAATAAAAATAATGGGGAAGTTCCCGTTATACAAACTCAGTTTGGACGGAGAAGTCATTGCGCGAATCGTGCCCGAATATGGTAGTTTAGCACTTTCGATAACAGGTGCACACAGAATCTCTAATATGCTCGCTTCTTACACTGTGGAAATAGGTGATTTCGTTCCTAAAGGTTCGGTATTGGCGCCCGGAGTGCTAAATGCAAACGAAAAAAGAAGGCTGAATGATGAAGTTATATTCTGTGGTGCAAAAGCATTTGGCGTTGGTAGAGCAAAAATGAGCGGGTGGGAAATGGTAGAATCTCGTAGGGGTGCGGCCGTGCAGGTACGGGCGGTAGAAGCAACCAAATAATTGGCATTTGTGAAATTGAGCATGTTCCTCACCCCCTATTTATTG
>QBUN01000214.1 GCA_013180565.1 Candidatus Methanophaga sp. GoMg3.2
CTGTGCAGTTGTTTAAGGACGAGGGGATAACGTTTTTGCACAGATTTTTGAGAGCGCCTGAAAAAGATGGGAGAAACTGCGAAGAAAGCGAGAAGGTGTAACAAAAGAAACGGAAAGGGGTGCTTTGGCTTCTAAGATTATAGAATTTGAAGAGGATAAAAGAGATTTGTATGCAATGTGGAGAGAGAGGGGTATTATTCGATAAACAAAGTTTTATGAGCGATAGACAAAAGATGAAGGATGACGGATCCATCACCGTGGAAATTAGCACTATTTCCGAAGCAGGACGGCAACATAGAGCTGATTCCGTCGTTCGTGAAACGGAAGCACGACTAAAAGTTGATGGTAAGTTGTGCACCCAATTATTTTGCCTACCTTATCATTTTGAAGAGCTTGCAATTGGATATTTAACAACCGGAGGGCTTGATCCTGCCTATATCGCGAACATAGAAGTCAAAGAGGTAGATCCCGCGGTATATGAAATATTAGTTACGCTAGAAAAGGAAGTCTATCGAAATCCGTCAACGGTTAACTCTCAGTTGAGAATAAAGAAGGAAGATGTATTTGCATATGTAAACGAGTTAGAAGAAGGCGGTATATTGTTTAAGGCGACTGGGGGCACACATGTCGTTGCCGCTTTTAGTCGTGGAAGCGACACTATTCTTATCGAGGATGTAAGCAGGCACTGCGCAATAGACAAACTCGTAGGGACGTGCATTACGAAAGGGATAGCAACCGCCGAAAGCGTTTTGGTTACTTCTTGCCGACAAACGTACACGACAGTGAAGAAGGAGATCTGCGCAGGTTTCCCAATAACAATAAGCGTTTCCGCACCTACTGCTCTCGCGGTAAAGGAAGCAGACGAATTTGGAATGACCCTTGTCGGTTTCGCCCGCGATAAAAGGTTTAATCTGTATACAAATGATTGGCGGATTCTATAATGACGTCTAAGACCTGATTTTTTATTCTTTCCGCAGTTAAGTCAGTAATAAATTGAAGTTTTGACTTCGCTTCTGACTCTTTGAGCCCGGCAATACTACTCTTCGCACCCATTACGAGCTTATTAGAGAGCTGAAGTGCGTAGTCTATTGAGCCGGACTTTATAAATAGTTCTCTCATCCGGTCAATGTCAAAGCTGTCAAGCTCTCTTTTACCGGTCATGATCTCGCTTATATATTCCCTTTCTGAACGTTCTGAATGGTTCAATGCGTGGATAACAAGAATAGTCCGCTCACCATTTTTAATGTCCAATCCAACAGGCTTTCCGGTTTTCGCTGGATCGCCGCATATATCTAAGATGTCATCTTGAATCTGAAAAGCAATCCCCACGTTTTTGCCATAGTTGCGGAAATTCGCGATTTCCGCTTCGCTTCCGCCGCCAAGCATTGCGCCTGCTTCCGCACTAGCCATAAAAGTAGAAGCAGTTTTCAGCGTCGCCACTTCCATGTATGATTGCTCGTTCGTCTCTTGTAATGTTCTTAACGAGAACTCCAGATACTCTCCCATAGCGATGTCCGAGACCGCACTCGAGACCAACCCCACTACTTCCGGCACTCCGCACTTTGCAAGCATCTCACAAGAAATCCCAAACAAGAAATCACCAATCACAATCGCCTTTTTTTCGCCATACATCGCGGGATTAGAAGGGCTTTTCCTCCTTACGTAATTGTCATCTATAATGTCATCATGAACCAGAGAAGCGTTATGAAGGAGCTCAATCGCTATTGCGGTAGTCATCGCCTTTTCCCGTGAGCCACCAACCGCCTCCGCTGATAGAAGGCATAGAATAGGTCGCAGTCGCTTTCCTCCAGTATCCCGTATATAGCTCAGTGCATCGTGTATGATCTCATTTGAGCACCGCTGCATCTTCTGCTCGATAACCTCTCCCATCCGGCAGTTGAAATACTGCACCTCCTCCTGAAACTGCTGCCCATTCATTTCAATTCACTTCACTTCGATTTTCATTTCTTTAAAAAAATATAAAACACTCAATGTTATAAAAAGACTCTGCATTTCAGTAAGAATACTAAGATTAATTCTTTTCCGAAACGCCAGCATCTTCAAAAGTAGCCATCTCGCCCAATATTTTACAAGCTGCATCTACGATGCTTATCCCTAATGCCGCCCCGGTTCCCTCGCCAAGCCGCATATCCAGGTCAAGTAAAGGTTTTAACCCAATGTAATCAAGGGTGACGGAATGCCCCCGTTCTACTGACCGATGTGCTGCAATCATATAATCCTTCACCGCGGGCGCTATCCCATAGGCAACTAAAGCTGCTGTGCCGGATATAAACCCGTCAATAACAACAGGAACACTATGCGATGCCGCTGCCAATATAACTCCGGCCATCCCGCCTATCTCAAAACCGCCTACTTTTGCAAGGACCTCTATTGCGTCTTTATTGTTTGGTTTGTTGACTCTTATTGCTTCCTCTATCACCGCTATCTTCTTCTCAAGTCCTGCATCGTCAATGCCGGTTCCTCGGCCCGTTACTTTTTTCACCGCCTCACCGGTTATTACTGCTACAATTGCACTGCTCGAAGTTGTATTCCCTATACCCATATCGCCAACGCCAACAATATCCACGCCCTTTTTAGCTTCTGATTCAAAGACTTCTATCCCCGCTTCAATAGATCGCACAGCATCTTCATAAGTCATTGCAGGTCCCTTGGCCATATTAGCAGTTCCGTATGCGATTTTCTTAGACACTAATCGTTCATGGGTAAAGTCCACCGCTACGCCCATATCGACAATGACTACCCTGGCCCCTGCATGTCTTGCCAGCACATTTATTGCCGCACCATCATTAAGGAAGTTATAAACCATCTGCGCGGTAACTGCCTTTGGATATGCGCTCACACCATCATCGGTAACGCCGTGGTCCCCAGCCATTGTTATAATCAGTTTGTCCTTCATCTCTGGCATGGCATTGCCCGTAATTCCGGCAACTTTTGTGGATATGTCTTCCAAAGTACCCAAACTACCTGCGGGCTTTGTTAGTATATCCTGTCTCGCCCTGGCGGCACTTATTACATGCTCAGCCAATGCCCCAATTTTCTTTATGGTTTCTTCCATGATCCTCATCTATCGCGTATTATATTTATTGTTTATTTAGTTTAGCCGCCCTGAAATTTGTTGCGATGAATGAAATTGTTTATAAATCCCAGAGTTCTTAATTTTATAGCAAGGAATTCAGAAAAGACATGCAAATAAAGAGAACGCAAGATTATATTGCCGTGCATGGTGACTTCAAAGTTCTTAGTTCTGCAATTTATAACGGTGGGTTCGTTAGTGCGAAGGCGATATTAAACGTGAATGTAGACAAGGATTACAATGGAAACGCTTTTGTACTCTTTGACTCGCTATTCAGAGAGATAGGTTTAGCAAGTAAAGAGACAGTCGGACTGATGACTGCTGTCCCCATGAAGAATGCAAGTATCATCGAGAAGGGAGATATAACAGCTATTATAACCGCGGGCATATCAAAATCAACAGTAAACATAATCCTGGTGATAAACAAGAATTTGACACAGGCTGCGATGGCGAATGTGATAATTGTAGCAACAGAAGCGAAAACCGCGGCTTTCTACGATCTCGATGTGCATGACGAAAAAGGTGACCTCTTCACGGGCGACTATACAGATTCCGTAGTTGTGGCTTGTTATGAAACGGACGGAGGAGAAACAAAAGAGGAAATATTCGCAGGTAAAGCAACAGAAATAGGGCAGACGATCTACGAAATAGTAAGAGAAGCCGTAAAAGACGCTCTTTATTCTCACGATATGTTGAGCAAGGACAGGTCGATACTTATAAGGCTGGAAGAGCGAGGGATATATTTGGACGATATGGTATCAACGGCTTTGGAGCTCTATGTACCGGTAGAAGGCGAAGAAGGGGATAGAGAAGAGCTAAAAAAGAGGTTGGAAGAGACGATAAAGGTGGAATGTTCTGATATAAATATAGCGCTGCTGTTGGCGGCGGCACTTCATTCAGAGGAGGAAGAGATAAATAAGGGTCGAGCTGGAGAAGCGGGAGAGACGGATGCAGCATGTATTGTCGCTGATGAGCTCATTGGACTTGACATAGCAGAATACATAGGCGGCAAGAAAGCGCTTTTTAATTTCATCTATTATGACACGAGGAAACCGGGGATATTGAGCCGCTTGGGTGTTTTCATGGATGATGCTATCGGCGGTCTGATAGCAGGCTGCATGACTAAGATGCTGGGTTGATCATTATCTTGTTTTTTGCCGAAGTATCGCGGGAAGGTATTGCTCGGGGATGTGACAGAGGTGGCGGAGGAAAGTATCAGGGAAACCTGCAACGAGCTGGATAAATACTTGATGCCCTAAATGCAAAATTAGCCATGCCGTCAAGATAGGCTTGGATTTTTTAGCATACGCAAACCGCCCCCAT
>QBUN01000213.1 GCA_013180565.1 Candidatus Methanophaga sp. GoMg3.2
GATGATTTCGGAACTGCAAATAGCCTTATTACGGGATTGGGAATAAAAGGGAAGTTTTATGATAAACCTCTGGGCGATATATTCTACGCTAAGAGCGCTGATTTTCCGGTTGTTGCACGAATAGAAGATCCAGAGCTCTCTTATGGCGTAGACAAGCTTGTCTTGAACATACCTTCGGTCATTACAGGCTTAGAAGGCGAAGTTTTCTCTTCCAAAGTCAGTGTAATAGGCGGGAACAGAAAAAGTTATCCGATTATGGCCGAGACGAGATACGGAGAGGGGAGAGTAATTCTGCTCTCAGATCCTGACATCGTAATAAACGACATGATGACCGAGAACAGGGACTTTATCGTGAATCTCGTGACATATCTTGGCTCAGACTCATTCTATTTTGATGACGCACACCATCCGGATTTCAATCCGTATTCTGTTGCAACCATGTACATACAACGAGAACTTGATCCCCGAAAAGCATTCATGGTTTTCGCGTTCGTTGCGGCGTTACTGGTATTTATAGAAACGGGGCTTTTACGTTTAAAGGCTCGCTCTATCGGCCGATTTTTGGTTTTCCGCATCTACTATCCATTTCTTTATATCCTTTGTAGGCATAGTCCAAGGTTATCGAGAGTTATTCAAAATACTCTAATGCCTGCACGTAGAGAGGAAGATATGTTTGATGATCTACCAGAGGGAGTAGATATAAAAATACTTAAGAGAATAATAAAAGAAATAAGAACAGGGTCAAAATATGACGCGAGTCATGAACAACGAAAAGGGAAGCGGATTTATAGAAAGACTAAAAGCAGAAATTGGTAAGGTAACGGTCGGGATGGACGAGGTCATAGAGCTGCTGGCTGTTGCTATGCTTTCTGGTGGGCATGTCACACTCGAAGGAATACCGGGTGTTGCAAAGACAACAGTTGCAAAGGCGTTCGCCAGTGCTACTGACTTATCCTTTTCTCGCATTCAACTAACTCCTGACTTGATGCCCGCGGATATTATAGGGAGTGTATTTTATGACCAAAAAGAGATGGAATTCACTGTTAGGAAAGGCCCGATATTTGCTAATATCGTATTAGCTGATGAAATAAATAGAGCAACACCAAAAACGCAATCTGCACTGCTTGAAGCGATGCAAGAGAATCAGGTCACGATAGAAGGAGATACTTTTCCTCTGCCTATACCTTTTCTTACAATAGCAACCATGAATCCTGTTGAGATTGAAGGCGTTTACATTTTACCCGAGGCTCAGCTCGATCGGTTCATGCTGAAAATTCAAGTTGGATACATAGACAGGACTAATGAGCTGCTTTTTTTGAGAATGAAGGAAAGGGGCGAGTTCAAGACCGTGGAGCAAATAATAGACCAAAATGAAATTCTTTTGTTGATGAAGAATGTGCGAGAGATTAAAGCAAGTGAAGCTATCCTGAACTACATATATATGATTTCGGCGAGAACGAGAAATGATGAACGCGTTTTGTTGGGCGCAAGTCCGAGGGCTTCCGAGCAGTTATTATTTAGTTCTAAATCCTTAGCATTCCTGAGAGGCAGAGAGTATGTTATACCAGATGACATAAAAGAACTGGCCGTGTACGTCTTGAGTCATCGGATATTAATAAAGGCCGAAGATGAGATAGAGGGGTTTAAGAGTGTGGAGTTAGTAAAGGAGATTTTGGATGATGTTGAGGTCCCGAAATAGACTAAAATGAAGCGCGAAGAGGTCTTGTTGCTCCTAGTCTTCCTCCTTTTCGTCCAGGGCTATCTTTTCAGAAATGTTTTTCCTGCTTTGCTTGCGTCTCTGATATTACTATATCTCATATATCTTCGTGTAGAGTTTTCACCGGCGATAGAATCAGAACGGCAAATAGCGCGTAAGTTAAAGGATGCAGAGCGCGTAAAAACGAAGTTGAGACTGAAGAATCTGAGCAATAAGAGATTGGCACTAAATATTTTTGAGCTTTTACCACCCGGCTTTAAAGCGGAAACACCTGCACTGATTCTGGTTGGTAGCGAGGAAAGGGAAGTCGAATATTTTATCACGCCAGTGAGAGGGATATTTAAATTAAGGGATCCCACGATACGGGCAAAGGATTCACGCGGTTTATATTATGCCGATTTTCTGCCCGATTCCGAATCGAAGAAAGAAGTGGAAGTGTATCCAAACTTAGACAAGATAAGAGAAGAGAGTAAAGCGGGAGAAACGTTACAGTTCTCCGAAGCGTATAAAACCCTTTTCGGCATACGGACGGTGGAATTGGACACGTTGCGTGAGTTTCAGCCGGGCGATGAGCAGCGGCATATAGACTGGAAGGCGACGACTAGGCTTGGCGAATTGATAGTTAAAGAGTTCTTGAAGGAGACGAAAGGTGACGTATATATCGTTTTGGATGCGGGTAAGGAGATGAGGAAGGGGATAAAAAGCTCAAAGATAGATTTTGCAACTACGCTAACACTTCAACTTGCCTATGCGCTAAGAAAAAGCAGGTTGGGATTGATAGTATATGATGATTACGGGATTAAGCGGATAGAAGCGGCAAAAACTAAAGGTAGTGAGCATGTGGGGCGGATAGCGGGATCGCTGAACATAGGAACGATACATACAACTCTTATGGGACTTAAGTTGTCCTTGCCAGAGAAGGGTTTAAGGATAAAAGAAGAGAGCAGGGAGTTTATCAGTAAGATATTGCCAGTTGTGAAGGGCAGAAGGAGTTCCGTCACCAGCTTGATACAGGCGGTAAGTTCTTTACCCTCTACCGCTTTTTTGATCTTCATTGCAGACATAACGGCAAATACGAGTGAGCTGATAAAGGTTTTACTGGACTTGAGGAAAAGGCATGAAATTATACTTTTGACACCCAATCCCATTTTATTTTACGATGCGGATAGTCTGGACAGAGAGACACTTATATGGCTCTATGAACGGTATAAAGAAAGAGAAGGGATCATAAAGAAACTGAACGGTATAGTGCCCACTTTCGATTTGGGCTATTCCGACCTTTTGGATACTATTAGGAGGGGGTTTGGGTGATAATGATTGCGATAGCAGTAATTGCAGCGGCAACGGGTGGGCTAATGGCAGGGCTAAAGATACCTTTGTTATTTCTCCCCTTTCTTTTCATATCAAAAGTGAAGAACAAGAAGGATATATTCCTACTGTTATTCCTTGTTTATGCTCTGGCTATTGGTTATGAATTTGAGATAGCGGACGTATATACTGCGGATTTGTGTATGGTGCTCAGTGTAGTGATACCGCAGTTACTACTGCTTGATTCGGGATTAAGAGACGAGCACCAGATTTTCGCTAAACCGAGAATATTTTTTATCATTATCATTAGCGCTTTTGTTTTAGGTTGGTTTGTGAATGTGGTATTTGTTGGTGCCGTATTGATTGCCCTTGCTTTTGAGTTCTCAGGTGATAACGCGCGTAGAGGCATTTTTGCTGCCATTATCAGTCTCGCATTGCTTATTGGCGCGCTTGCCCTTGTGCAAGGTGCACTAAATTTGGAGGGGGGAGCGGCAACGCAGGTGGTTTTCATATCGGCTTTTAGCACTCTTACCGCACTGGTATTTTTCTGGAAAGGTGTGGAAAGGCAGGAATTTTGGCATTGAATCAGGGATTTCTCCCTTGTTGAAAATATGGAAAAGCGTCGCCAAACGAGACGGTATGGATAGATTCATCATTTGCGATTTCTTTGCCTGTTTTAGATGGTAACTACTCTCGTGAATTCAATGGTATTCATTTTCCTGATGGTGAGAAAGCATTCTCGGTAACCGCAGAGAATATAAAAGACATTCGGATAGCATTAAGTCCTGTGTTATCTCTATTTCATTTCCGTTAACCTGAGAGAACATAACCATTAATATCTGCGGCAGTCAGCCAAGAAATGTCGTGGTACCAAAAGTTGCATTTACGCCTGCATGTGTGTTCAAAATTCCCAAACAGTTTGGACCGACGAGGTATATGCGATGTTTATTACAGATTCTAATGAGTTCAGATTCAAGTATAGCACCTTCTCTTCTTGAGAAGGGTATTCCCCACCTTACCCGCTTTTGGTGTTGCGCCTACTACCGCTATACTCTCAGGATTGAAAAGATGGTTAAGTGTAGCCATTATAACTTATATCCTCTCATTCTAATCAAATATCCAGACGAATAGAGAAGTGGGATACCCTTTTTAGAACTGTTCTTGGTAGGTCGGGAACTGCAATATCTTAGTGGACACTACATCTAGGTCTGATAATATATTCCATGATAGGAGCAAATCCAAAAGGCCAGGTATGTTTGAATCCAGATTGTCCGGATTACCAAAAGAGAAACACAGGCAAGATCATCAAGAAGGGGTTTAATGCCAAAGGCAAATACCCTAAAGATATTGCTGAAAATAAAGCTCACTGACGAATTTCTCCTGAAAGTCAG
>QBUN01000406.1 GCA_013180565.1 Candidatus Methanophaga sp. GoMg3.2
AACTGACCTGTAGCGATAAGGAGTGTTATGTCGTGCCTATAAGGGTGAGCGGCTCAGGTATTTTATCCAGCATGACGAAATCGAATGGCTTTGTCTTGATAGAGGAGAATAAGGAGGGCATAGAGGAAGGGGAGCGAGTAGCGGTAGTCGCATATTAGTATTTGAGTCAAATATCTTTTTTAAACTTAAAACTCTATTATTAATTACTAAAAGATGAAAGTTGCTCATGTATCCACCTACTACCCACAACAGTGTGGAATAGCTACTTATACAGGCCATCTCATTCACGGGCTTCGAACGGTAAGCCCCAAATTGGAAATGAAGGTGGTTGCCGAGAAGGAGGCGTCACCATACAGGCAGGAGCGATTTGAGGTGGTACCATGTTGGGATAGGAGTGAAGATTATGTAGAACCAATTCTCAGCAATACAATGGACACAGAGGTAGTCCATATTCAACATGAATACGGCATTTACAACTTTGATGATAGACTGCCTATGCTGCTCGAGCGATTGAAAGCATCTAAAAAGCGGACAATAATAACTATCCATTGCGTTAGACCAAGCCAATTCTGTGAAAGGGGTATGGTGGATGAGGATTACGTTAAGAGAATTGCGGAACTCGCAGATGTGGTTATTGTTCATCTTGAGTCGCAGAAAGCGGTATTGGAGCGGCTTGGGATACCATCTGAGAAGATCCATGTCATCACTCACGGGACATCATTCAGTAATGCAGATAAGAAGATTTCAAGGGCACGATTGAAATTACCCGAGGAAGGACGGATAATGCTTATGTTTGGTTTCGTCAAGCCCTATAAGTGTGTGCATGTTGGACTTGAGGTGCTCAAAGAGGTAAGGGCAGAAGTAGAAGATACGTATCTATTTATTGCTGGTGGACTTTCTCCAGGCGCATCAAAAAAAGATAGAACTTATGAGGACTATCTCTATAAACTGATAAAAGAACTTCACCTTAGCGGTAACGTGATATTCCCCAACCGATTCTTTTCGGACGATGAGATACCCGATATTTTTGGTGCCTCTGATGTTGTCATGTTTCCATATTATGTGGAAGACTTGTCTGCTTCTGGCCCTTTTCATCTCGCAATAGGTGCAAAGAAGCCGGTAATCGCATCTCGGATACCGAAGTTTGAATCGCTAAAGAACATCTGTGACGAACTTCTTGTTCTTCCATCCGATATATCGGGGATTGCAAAAACAGCTATTCGTATTTTTACGGATAACGATTTTAGGCAGTATGTACTTGATAGAACGGAAAGATATAGGAGAGCGACCTCATGGGCTGAGATAGCGAGCCGGCATTTAGAATTGTATAATATAGTGGGGTGTGAGTGATAGGATTATTATAGGAATGTGAAATTCGAGCAATATAAAACTTTCTACCGTTTTTGATGGTTTCTTATGCCCTATTTGTCTATATATACCCCCTCTTCTAATATATTTAATGAGATAAAGAAGAACGGAGTAATAAAACATGGTGCTTTTTAATTTATTGATATTTGTATATATAGGCAGGAATAGATAGTTGAGGAGGAAAATGGATGAAGATTGCAGTGATGACAGCCTGGAACGACGAAACTGGTGCTGCGGTGCACGCAAAAGCGCTGGTGAATGCATGGCGGAAGCTGGGGCATAAAGTGACCGTATTCAGTTTTCTTAAAGATGAGTTGGAGGGCGATAGATTTACGGGTAAAGATGAGAGTTATGTAATAAGATGTTTCGGGAAAGACTTCCTGGACCCCAGACCCATTCTGACATCAGAATTTGACATTTTCGTAGTGGAGGACTTAAGGTCTCTTCCCGTAGAACAGCTTGCTATGATATTCCCCATGATAAAAGAGCGAGCTTTTCCTGTCCATATCTTTCATGAAGATAAGTTGCCCAAGGAAGCATGGTTTTATCAGCTTCCCTGGGATAAGGTGATTTACTTCGATGAGCGGCAAGAGTTCCTGAAGGACGTTTATCCGGACGCTGAGTACATCCCTTTTCCTTGTTTCCCTATAAGGCGTGGCGATAAGAAAGAAAGTAGAAAACGACTGGATTTGCCACTGGATAAGAAAATAATCTTTACCTTCTGTCAGAGGGGCTATCGTCCTTACCTGCGCTATTTGTGTGAGCCGTTAATGCCAAAAGCGGTTCTATTATTTGTGATCCCAGCGGACTTTGAGATGCTTGAGAAGGAGTCGGCACCGCCATGGATGATTGTTCGTGAAGAAGGCGCTTTATCTGATGAACGGTTTGACGAGTATCTATTTGCTTCGGATGCCGTTATCTTCCACAAATACCAGAGCAGATACCACAGGCCTGTCTCTGGTACAATCTTCCAGGTGATGGGTGCTGGTTGCCCAATCTTTATTCCACAGCAATCCGAGTACTTCCAGCCATTGAAGGATGAAGCATTCTATTATAAGGATACGGAGGGCCTGTGCCATAAATTAGTTGACTTTTGTAACGATGAGGGGATAGCGAAGGGAATGACAGAGGCAGAAGAAGTGTTTGCACGGATGAGGTCTGCGGATAAGATAGCAGAGATATACATAGACGTTTTTACTGCTGTATTAAAGGGGCGGGGGTTATAATTGAATGAAGTTGAAGCGTTACGAAGGCAATCCGATATTGAAGCCAAAGCCCGAGAACGATTGGGAATCCGAAAATGTTTTTAATCCTGCGATGGTTTACGATAAAGGCTTATTTCACCTCTTATACCGGGGCATTGGACGCGATGGTATTTCGAGAATAGGGTATGCGGTAAGTCTAGATGGATTTGACTTCTTTCGCTTTGACAAACCGGTTTTCTCGCCGAAACGGATATTGGAACCGCGTGGGTGTGAAGACCCTCGTGTAGTTAAGATCGGAGACGTTTTTTATATGACTTATACTGCTTATTCTGAGAGAGGGGTACGGATTGGTTTAGCAGCCACCGGGAATTTTGTACAATGGGAAAGATATAGAATAGAGTGGAAAGAGATGAATAATAAAGATACTGTCCTCTTCCCGGAGAAGATAGGCGGTAAATATGTGCTCCTTCATAGGCCAATGCTTGGAAAGCATATGAGTATCTGGATTGCTTATTCCGATGACTTAATTGAGTGGTATGGGCAGCGAGAGATTATGGCACATGGCGAAGAAGGGAGTTGGGAAAGTGAGAAGATTGGTGCGGGTGCACAGCCAATAAAGACCGAGAAGGGCTGGTTGCTACTGTATCATGGTGTTGACGAGGATAAGGTATATAGATTGGGCGCGGCAATGCTCAGCCTGGAAGACCCCTCGAAATTATTATACCGGCATCCCGAGCCTATTCTCGAGCCGGAAAGGGATTATGAAATACGAGGTGAGGTCCCTAATGTTGTATTCACTTGTGGCGCATGCGAGGTATATAATAAATACTATGTATATTACGGTGGAGCAGATAGAGTAGTTTGTGTAGCTACAGTGGATAAGGCCAAATTGTTAGGGCTTTTTTGATCGCTCCAGAGGAAGGTGTGGTATATGCTAAATAGTGTGTGTTAGAACGAAAGTAGTTTTTAAAGGAAAAAGTGTTTAAATATGAATAGGCAGATAAGAGTTAGTGCATGTAAGTAAGTGCCTGCCGCCGTAACTCAGTTGGTAGAGTGCCCGGCTGTTAACCGGATTGTCACAGGTTCGAGCCCTGTCGGCGGCGTAATAACTCATTAAAATCTATTTTACCTTTATACAATGCACTCCCCATCACTACCCCGCTCGCACCCGCATCTTTTATCTTCCCTATGTCCTCCACACTGCTCACCCCACCTGCTATAACCACAGGAATGCTCACAGAACTAACAAACTCCGCTATAATCTCCTGATCTACACCTTCCATCAAACCTTCAACGTCTATGTTCGTGAACAGCAAACTACCTGCGCCTAGTCTTTCTACTTGCTTCGCCGCTTCCGTTGCATCTACCCCTGTTACTTCTCGCCATCCATCTATCGCAACTTTACCCTCTCTCGCATCCAATGCAACCATTACCCGCTCGGGCGAAAACGCATTCGCAACCTGCTCTATAAGATGGGGTGATTTTAACGCAACCGTCCCAAATATTATTCTATCTATTCCGAGCTCAAGAAGTTCAACCGCAGTTTCATACGACCTGATCCCACCACCCACCTGAATCTTTGCTTTCTCTCGCACTCCTTCTACGTCAGCTATTTTTTTTATTACCCCCAAATTGTTCTTCTCTTCCTGAAAGGCACCATCCAAATCGATTACATGTAATCTCCTTGCACCCTGGATAACCCAGCCCCTAGCGATTTCCACCGGATTCTCGGCTGATGCGAATATCTCGTCTTCTTTTTTACCCTGTCTCAATTGAACACATCTGCCACCCTTCAAGTCTATCGCAGGTATTAACTCAAATGACCCCATTTACTCCACTTTTATCCCTAATTTAGCGGCCATCTCCTTGTACCGTACACGTAGAGTCACTTCAGTGACACCAGTAGCCTCAGCAACCTCTTTTTGTGTCTTCTTTGTGTCGCATAAAATTGCAGCTATATAAATCGCTGATGCTGCTATACCGGTAGGGCCTCTCCCGCTTGTCATATCCCGCTCTAACGCCTTTTCCACTATTTCCCTTGCCTTTTCGGCCGCGCAGTCAGTCAGATTCAATTTAGCGCAGAATCTACCCACATATTCCAGAGGAGAGATCGGAGCAAGCTTCATTCCCAGTCGGTTTGCCAATAACTTACACGCCTTTATTATATCCTTCCTCCCCACCCTTGTTACTTTTTCTATTTCGTCAAGCGTTCTTGGCACATTATGTTTACGACAAGCCATGTACATAGACGCAGCAAGTATCTTTTCTATCGAACGTCCATGAATCAAATCATTTTCCCACGCTTTACGATATATCTCCAAGCTACTCTCCCGCGTTTTTTCCGGTATAGTTAGGAGCGATGAGAGCCTATCTATCTCCGCTTGCGCGACTAAACGCTGTCTCCCAATTGCAGCACTTAACCTTTTTCTTCGTTGACGTTCACTAAGCCTACGTAACCATTCTCGATTAGCCTCAGATTTTTTTACCTCTTCAATGTTTTCTTCTTCAGTCCCTCTGTTTTCCTGCATCTTCCTTTTACCTTCTATGCCTCAGAGGAGAGACATTCTTTTATTAGCAAGCTTCTCCAGCCCTTCCTTTTTTATACTCTCAAGGGCCTTTATACTCACATAAGGACGATTAACAGATCCAAAGACATCATAAACTCTTCCGATTTGCCGTTTATCTTCAGAAATAACCACGGAATTGATAACCTTTTTTACATTTAGCCCATCGCTCTTCACAATCAATTTATTATCTACAATGTGAAGTACAGTGCCTAATCCTTTCACTTTACTCTTCCTTTTCATCAGTTAATAAATACTAAAAATGAAACCACAATATATAAAGTTTACGAAACTTTTTTATCTTCCCTTAACTTAACAATAAAAGTAACATGCCTAATTTAGAAGAACTGCGAAACCGTTTTCCCGCTACAGAGACTGAATTTATGGGATTGATAATAGACGATGAGAAATGTGTAGGCTGTGGGATCTGTGTTGTGGTATGCGAGGAGAACAGGATGAACGAGGAGGTGATATATGGTAAAGGGGGGCGATATAACGATGTGTTGGTGTTAATGATAGAAGAAGGGCGAGTTAGATTGTTAGATGTAAAGCAGTGTAAGAGAGCTTTTGACCCTCCGGAGTTTTGTAGAGCTTGCGTTGACCACTGCCCTACCAGTGCAATAGAGTTTCTGTCGCAGACTTAGCGCGTGTCAATATAACTCACGACAAGATCATATATGCGACCACATCATCAATTGTTGATACTTCTTCTACGTCCATATTTCCCGCCATGTACTCAGCGAGGTCAATCTCTTCTGGCATGTAATAAACCCACTCAATCGGGAATCCAAATATTTTCCGCTTTCCTACTTTCCGCTCGTAATGTATAACCTCTATCTGACCGTTTGGCACCAGAAAAAGCCTCATGCCTTTCTTCTCCGCTACTACAGCCTTCTCAAACACAGCGTCTACCAGACCTATGTAACCGTCTTCTTCGATAGTCCCTGAGATAGCCACGTCCTGTCTTACTTTCTTACCTTCCAGAGCAGCTATGGTGGCTGCAGCGATAGCTGCACCGGCTGAAGGGCCACCCATCAAAGTGCCATTTATGTCAAAAGAAATAAGGATGTTTTTATTCGAGATGTTCATATCTGTGAAGTCCTTAGCAACCTTCACTGCTTCTCTTATTGAATATTGCGTTGTAGGCTCGACAAACGGATTCGTATTAACCAACACGCCCCCAGCCCCTTCTTTTATCTCTACATACACCTTGCCTATCACACCCTGGTAGTTATCGCTTCTTACAGCAACGATATTAGCGCAAGTGGTGTCATCGGACGCGTCAAAAAATGTCTGTTTTCCCACTTTAGCGGTATCACTGGCACCAATAAGTTTTTCGATAATGTCCTCTTGCACATCTATTATCCGCTGCTGCTGCTGATAGATGTGGAAAGATGTAGAAACCGATAGTACCAAGAGAATGAAAAGCACGGTGATTATAGCATTTTTACGGTTCACGTTTATCACTTATGTATAACCTATTCATAAATAAAGGTTATGAGATGACCAAAATGAAAGCGCTAATTTTGGCCGCGGGCGAAGGGAAACGGATGCGACCCCTTACTTACGAAAGGCCCAAGGTAATGCTTCCAATAGCGGGTAAACCGATAATCGAGCATTTGCTGGAGGAAGTGAAAGAAGTGGGGATTGATGATTTTATCTTCGTTGTAGGCTACCATGACGAAACTATCCGTGATTATTTTGGAAACGGCGAGAGATGGGATATTAATCTTGAGTACGTAACACAAAAGACGCAACTTGGGACTGCGGATGCACTACGGAAGACGGAAGAGTTAGTAGAAAACCAATTCCTTATGTTAAATGGTGACACGATTGTAAGTGCTAAAGATATTAAGAAAGTAATAACTAATGGTGTCAACATGGTGCTTGGCGTTATCGAAGTAGAAAACCCTGAGGATTATGGTGTTGTTGAGACAGAAGGGGGAAGAATAACGAAAATACATGAAAAAATGCGAGTCCCAATCTCAAATCTAGTAAATGCCGGCGTTTATGCCTTGAATGAGTCTATTTTCGGTGTTTTACAAAAAACAGAGCAATCAAAACGGGGTGAATTCGAACTTACTGATTCTTTGCAACTGCTTATAGAATCAGGCGAGGCCCTTTTATGGGAAAAAATTGAGCATTGGCTAGACCTTAGCTACCCCTGGAATTTGCTAACCGCAAATGAGTTCCTGATTGGTAACATAAGCCCATTGAATCGAGGAGAAGTTGAAGAAAATGTGACAATCGGAGGTAAAGTATCGATTGGAGAAGGCACCGTGATAAAATCAGGCACATACATAGAGGGTCCGGCTTTCATTGGCGATAACTGTCTGATCGGACCTAATAGCTACATACGTGCAAATACGTCTATTGGCGATAATTGCCATATAGGGAATGCCGTTGAGGTTAAGAACTCCGTTATCATGGACGGGACAAAGATCCCACATCTTAGCTATCTTGGCGATTCGGTTATTGGGAGCCGATGTAATCTCGGTGCAGGCACGAAAATAGCAAACCTGCGGTTTAATGATGCACCGGTAATAGCAAAAGGGATGGACACAGGGATGAGAAAACTTGGCACCATCATGAGTGACGGTGTAAAGACGGGCATAAATGCGTGTATTGACGCCGGCACGATTATTGGAAACAATACGCTTATTGGTCCCGGGGCTGTTGCATCCGGTAATATAGAAAAAAACTCGAGGGTATATTAAATGGTGTTTAAACAAGCTGTTGTGCTCGCTGCTGGTGAAGGCGAAAGACTGAGACCATTTACCGCATCAAAGCCAAAAGTAATGATCAGGGTAGCAAATAAGCCCATCCTGCAATATGTGGTTGAGGCGTTAGAACGAAACGGGATAAGACGGATTCTATTCGTAGTGGGCTATAAAAAAGAGAAAATAATGGACTATTTTGGCGATGGCGCGGATTTTGGTGTGGAAATAGATTATGTCTTTCAGGAGCATCTACTTGGAACAGGCGATGCACTGAAGCAGGCAGAGGATAAAACAGATGAAAATTTTCTCGTTTTATCGGGCGATAATGTTATTCGGCCAGATACACTTTCCGATTCAGATCTTTTAGAAATGACCGAAGAAGATGGAAATGCAATACTGATTAAGGCACATAAAGATGTAAGCAAGTGTAGTGTTGTGACATTAAAAGCCGGAATGGTTGAAGATATTATAGAAAAGCCAAGAGGAGATATAAGTAATTTAGTCAATACGGGAATATACGCTTTTGGAAAGGGAATATTTGAGGTTATGGAGGCCGAGCTGACATCCGCATTAAAAACCATGATCCTTCATGGGAGCAGTATAAAGGCTTGTGAAACACGTGGGGTTTGGTTAGATGCCGTTTACCCTTGGAACATCCTCCGTTTGAATGAGATAGTACTGAGGGCGAATCCAACAGAGCTGGAAGGGAAAATCGAGCGTGGGGTGTCAATAGATGGGGAAGTGGCAATCGGTAAAAATTCGGTGCTAAGAGCTAATTCGTATGTTAAAGGACCTGTTATCATAGGCGAGAATTGCGATATAGGCCCGAATGCCTGCATCTTTCCTTCTACAAGTATTGGGAATGATACTGCAATAGGGGCGTTTACGGAGATTAGGAATTCTGTCTTGATGGACGGCGTGAAAATCGGTTCCTTCTCCTCCATTCACGATTCTATCTTTGATACAGGGTCGTATGCGGAGGGAGGATTCATAGCACGAAGCGAAGAGGCTGATATAGAAATTGGCGGTGAATATCACATACATAGAGTGAAAATTGGCGCGATGGTCGGTGAATATTGCGAGATAGGCAGCAACATAATTGCCCACCCCGGAACGATAATAGGGAATCGTGCTAAGATAAAGTCAATGAAGGAGCTGAGTGGTAAAATACCGGATGGGAGCTGGGTTGTATAAGGTATTTATATCATTTTATATTCTAAAAAGGTAAAATGTGCGGAATTGTTGGCTATGTAGGAGAAAGAGAAGCGCTGCCAATCATTCTGAAGGCGTTGAAAAGAATTGAATATAGGGGCTATGACTCATGTGGTGTATTAGTGCAGAACCAAGGTGAAATGATAGGGCATAAAGAGGTAGGCGCTATTGACTGCTTGATTTCAAGCTTATCCAAGTCCGGTTATGAGGGTAAAATAGCGATTGGGCACAGTCGCTGGGCAACTCATGGCGCACCAACAGTGACAAATGCACATCCGCACCTCGATTGCAACGGTGAAATTGCCGTCGTCCATAACGGGATAATAGAGAACTATCAGTCGATAAAAGAAGGGGTTTTGTGTGATTGCATTTTTCAATCGGAAACTGATACAGAGGTGATACCTCATTTAATAAACATTTGTTTAAAAAGGAAACTTTCACCAACGGAACTTCATTCGGGTGAGCTTAATGCAATGCAAGTAAAAGAAGCGGTAAAAGAAGCGTTATCCTATCTAAGAGGTTCTTATGCTATATTAGTTGCGGTAAAAGGTTTTGATGGCTTGGTAGCAGCGAGGAAAGAAGCACCACTCATTGTAGGCGTTGGAGACAGGGAATTTTTTTTGGCTTCTGATGTGCCAGCAGTGCTTAATCAAACGAACAGGATAATCTTTTTGGAGGAGGAGGACCTTGTGGTCGTGGAAAAGGATTCAATATACATAGAAAACGGGGGGTCGGAAGTAAAGCGGGAAGAAAGTTTAATCGAATGGACGATAGAAGACGCCGAGAAGGGCGGATACGAGCACTTCATGCTGAAAGAGATCCATGAGGAGCCAAAGGCAATTAGAGATACGCTTATGGGTTATTTAACAGAAGGGCGGATAAATTTAGGGCTTGATTTTATAGTTGATGCGGAAAGCATTTTATTGGTTGCCTGCGGCACGTCTTATTATGCCGCTCTGTGTGGCAAATACATAATAGAGAATTTAGCAAAAATCCCGGTTCGGATTGAACTTGCATCGGAATTCAATTACTCTGATTTCGTGCTGGATGGGTCGAAGGTGGTGGCAATGGCAATTACGCAATCGGGAGAGACGGCGGATACGCTGACAGCGTTGAAAAAAGCGAAGGGATATGGGTGTAAAACAGTAGCGATAACAAATGTTTTGGGCAGTTCCGCTACGAGACTCGCAGATGAAACGATATACAGCAGGGCTGGTCCCGAGATAGGTGTTGCGGCAACAAAAAGCTTCATAACGCAACTCACCATCTTTTATCTGCTGGGTTTATTCCTCTCGAAGATGCCCGCAAGTGAGTTTGCGGGACATCTCAACGAGCTGAAGCGAATGCCGCAAATAGCTCAACGGGTGCTTGACGAAGTAAATATACAAAAGCATGCCCGATACCTTTCTAAATATGAACATACGTTCTTCGTAGGGCGTGGTATAAACCTGCCTATTTCTTTAGAGGGTGCATTAAAGCTTAAAGAGATTTCATACATACACGCAGAGGGCTATGCTGCCGGTGAGCTCAAACACGGACCTTTTGCACTGCTTACTGAAGATACACCCGTAATTGCGATTTTAACACGTGATGATATTTATGAGAAGACCTTAGGGAACGTGAAGGAGATAAAAGCAAGAGGGGCACCGGTGATTGCAATCGCGGAGGAAGACGATGAAGAGGTGGAGAAATATGTAGATGATGTTATAAGGGTTCCCAGGACCAGTGCTCTATTCTCGCCTATTCCCAACACCGTTGCGCTCCACTTACTCGCTTACTGGACTGCAAAAGAGAGGGGCTGTGAAATAGATAAGCCGCGGAATCTGGCAAAAAGTGTAACTGTGGAGTGAACGATTTCAAATACCGATAAAGATTTTGTATTTCATATCTTCATTCATTATTTCCTCTTCTATTCGCTTTGCAATTATCTTTTCGGGGTGATGAAGTCCCTTAACTCTTTTTGTGAGCGTTTCAAAGTCGGAAAATGGACCTTTCTTCCGCTCTTCTAATATTGCCCACATCAATTTCTTCCCTACCCCGGGCAATAAATCAAGTGTGTGCAATCGCGTGGTGATAGGCTTTGCCTCGTTGAATATCTGTACAAACTTCTCCTCGTTCTCTTTTACTAGCTTCTCCAAGACGTATGGTAGTTCTATCTTTGCAGTCGGCGTTAATTCATTATATCTCAACCTCTGGGTTACATGGTCTATCTCTTCCCGCTCGCCTTCTCCGATATATACGCGATCATAGACCAAAGGAACTTTATCCTTCTTTGGTGAAAGCTCCATTAAGATGAAGTTGTCCTCGCCAATAGCATGGATAAGAGGTTTCTTCTGATATACCGCTCGGGAGTCATTAGAATGCCCATAGGGCAAATAATCGATGATACGTGCATACGTCTCCCTTTTCTTTTCCCTTACCCTCTCCTTCAACATTCCACCTTTTTTCTCATACTCAGTCATTAATTCCTCTTTCCCCCTTGATATGCTCAATTTCTATCATTCATTCATTTATATATGCTTTGCAACACAATCGAGTATTTCTTCTATGTCCCCCTCGGTAAGAGTAAAACGTTCTTTTGCATAGATTGCTCGCACTTCGTCTTTGCTCTTCGGCAGAAGGTCTGCAATTCTTACTGCTATCTCCTCTTTCATTTTCGATAATTCTAAAAGCTTGGTTATAAGTGTTCTTGACTCTTCTGCTCCCAGTTTAGCAAACTTTGTTGTATGCTCATAAGCTTTCCTTCTCTCATACCGCATCTCCTCCTCGCCCTCTTTCTTTCCCGCGACATCACCCCTTGAAGGGGTTAACCTCTCCTTAGCTTCTGCTAACGTCAAGACAGACTCATTAATTATTTCCTTTACTATCATTTTTCCGTTTTAGCCTTTCATCACTACTTCTTGTTATAAGCAGTAATAATATAAAAAGATTTTTATGTGACCGTGTTTTATCATACAATAATGAAGGTGGTTAAATGAAAGATAGTATAATAAAGGACATAAACCTTGCGGAAGATGGAAAGAAAAGGATAGAGTGGGTTAGAGGGCGAATGCCTGTTTTGGATATGATAAGAAGTAGATATGAGCGTGAGAAGCCATTAGAAAACGTGAATGTAATGGCATGCTTGCATGTAACGGTAGAAACGGCAAATCTTATCTTAACACTAAGGGCAGGTGGTGCAGAAGTCACACTTACCGCTGCAAATCCACTCTCTACTCAGGATGACATAGCTGCGGCTCTGGCTTCTTTTGGTGTGCGAACATATGCATACCGGGGCGAGAGCGATAGCGAGTATTATGACTATTTAAAGTATGCACTTGAGATAGAGCCCACGGTGGTGCTGGATGATGGAGGCGATGCGATTACAAAGCTTCATACAATGGGCGAAAAAACGCGGAAAAAGGTAAAGGGCACATGTGAAGAGACAACTACGGGCGTGATAAGACATCAAGCAAGAGCGAAGGAGAATAAGTTGGGCTTTCCTGTAATTGCGGTCAACAATGCAGAGACGAAGATGATGTTTGATAACAGATATGGCACTGGGCAATCAACTCTGCATGGGATAATGAACGCAACAAATATCCTCCTTGCAGGCAGAGTGCTAGTGGTAGGCGGATATGGCTGGTGTGGACGAGGTGTGGCATTGAGAGCCAAAGGGCTTGGATCGAACGTAATAGTAGTGGAAACGAACCCGAGGAAAGCACTAGAAGCTGTTATGGATGGGTACAGAGTGATGCCAATGCGAGAAGCGTCGAAAATAGGTGACGTCTTTATCACTGCTACTGGCGATATATCAGTTATAAGAGGCGAGCATTTCGCATTGATGAAAGACGGCGTAATTCTTGCCAATACGGGCCATTTTAATGTTGAGCTAAACGTAAGCGACTTAGAAGAGATGGCAGTGGCGAAGAAAGAGATAAAAGAGAATGTAGTTGAATATAAGATGCAAGACGGGCGGAAGTTATATCTACTATCGGAAGGGCGACTTGTGAACCTCGCATCCGCATACGGACATCCACCTGAGGTAATGGATATGAGCTTCGCAAATCAGGCTTTGTGTACGCGATACATTGTGGAGAACCATGATAAACTGCAAAATGAGGTATATCCTGTGCCAAAAGCGATAGATGAGGAAATAGCTCGACTGAAGTTGAAATCAATGAACGTGGAGGTAGAGGTACTAACAGAAGAGCAAAAGAAATATATGAGTTCTTGGGACTTGGGAACGTAAAAAATCGCTTTTGTTTATCCTAGAGCAAATTAAAAACCACGAGATTTCACAAGATTAACACAAACCTTTTTGCAAGCAAAAAGCTTGTTTCTTTGGTCACGCTAACTTTCTTTTCTAAAGAAAGGTTGTGTGTAATCTTGTGGTTAGCTGGCAGTTACAAATCCTCTCTTATCTCCTTCAAAAGATCTTCAATTGTGCTTTTTTGCGCGACCAAATCCACATTTAGCCCTTCTTCTTTTATGGCTTCTGCAGTTGGATCGCCAATAGCGACAATTTTAGCGTTCTCGAAGACCTTCTCTGTTATATTCAACTCTTTTGTGTGCTTTAAGAAGATCCTAAAAGTCAATGAACTTGTGAATATTACATAATCCGGCCCATACCACACAAGTTCATTAAAGAGCTCTTCGCATTCTGCTAGTGCAATTTCCCTCACGCTATATATCGCTATATCTGTCACGAAAGCACCTTTAGCATCTAAAAACGTTATAATATCCTTGCCGCCTTCTGAACTTCTGAGGAATACAATCCTTGTACCTTTTACTTCAATCGCATCAAACACACTCTTTAAACCATCAGAGCTATATTCCGTGGGCATAATATGCACGTGCAAGCCCTTATTCGCAAGCTCCGCTTTCGTTGCAGGCCCGATAGCGCATACCGCCACATTGTCATCCCGGAATTTCTTCTTTAAGTCGAATTTACCGTTGCAGATGCCAAACGCTTTCTTCACGCCGTTTATACTTGTGAACACAGCTATGTCCACGCATTCTGCAAAAGCAGCCTCTATATCCGCCAATGCATCCTTCCGCACTACCAGTTCAAACAGCGGGAAGCCGAAAAAGTCAAACCCGTATCTATCAGCAATCTCTTTTGTCTTTTTAAGTACATTTTCAGGTCTAAAAACGGCGATCTTATTCCTATTTTGCATTTTTTATAGTATAATAAAATGTAGGTTCTAGATATTTAATTTAGTTTAGTTTAGTTTAGTTTAGGACACAGATATACACGGATTTACACGGTACGGATTTTTTCTGTGTTAATTAATCAGTGTTAATCGGTGTCACCAATTATTTTATTTTATTTTATTCCGTTTTGTTCTGTCAGCTTCTCCCGTACATTAACCACATCGCCAATCACGATCACAGCCGGTGGAGTCACCTTTTCTTTCGCAGCCACTGCCACAATAGTCCCCAGCGTTCCAATTATAAGCCTTGCATCTGCAGTGAACCCGTTTTCAATCATCGCCACGGGCGTTTCCGCGCGCATACCATGCTCTAAAAGTGCATCAACATTAGCAACGAGGTTCCCAACACCCATTAATATAACGAGCGTGCCCTTCAAATTCGCTATCGCCTCCCAGTTGATGCTCTCTTCTTTCTCGTCCATCTCGTGACCAGTGATTATAGTAACGGAAGAAGAAATGCCACGAAAAGTTAGTGGGATGGAGAACGAGGCAGGAACTGCAACTGCCGATGTTATCCCGGGTACAACTTCAAAATCAACGCCGCTCGCTTTGAGAACCGCAGCTTCTTCGCCGCCTCTACCGAATATGTACGGATCGCCGCCTTTCAACCGCACAACCTTATCGTATTTCTCCGACAGGTCTACTAAGAGCGCGTTTATCGCAGCCTGTGAATATTTATGTTTCTTCGCGGTTTTTCCTGTATCTATAACCGCTTTACCCTCAGGTATCAGTTCCTTCACGCCCAAGACTAAATTATCAATTAATATAACGTCTGCTTCTTTTATAAGCCGGTACGCCTTTAAACTTAACAGTTCCGGGTCTCCAGGTCCGGCACCAACGAGATATACTTTACCCATTTCCTTTACTACCCCGCCCTTTTTAACATACTCATACTACATACATATAATTCTCGTAATATCATAAATAAGAAGTTTTAGGTCATTAACCTCTTCTTTTACTCGATGCAATTCCTACTGGAACTACGTGTGGCGGCGTGGAATCATATAGAATTGTTCGGATTGATATTCGGCTGACGATAATCGGACGATAATCGGACGATTTGTTAGGATAGTTCATAGTATATCGCCCTCCCCTTCCCGCATCTTACCACCAATTTATTTTCTAAAAGTGGCTTGAGTACACGGTTTGCCGTGTCTCTACTAATATCAAACATTTTCTGTATCTCGCTGATAGTAATTCTTGGATTGGTCTGAAGATACTTGAGAATCTTCATCTGTCTATCGTTCAGATACATCTGTCCTCGTTGTTCCTTTATACGCCGATCTACACTAAGGTCTAAAGTTGCTTGTTTCACTCGCCCCATACTTACTGCTACGCCTTCGGTAAAGTACTCCAACCATTGGGTGATCTCAATTGTTTCCGGGTCAACGGTTTGTAGAGCGGCATAGTATCTGCTGCGGTCTTCATTATAATAATCGTCCAGTGCAAAAAAACGTTTTGTGTCAAAACCACGGAGATAAAGAATCAAAGTCGCCAGTGCACGCGCAGTTCTTCCGTTACCATCTACAAAGGGATGTATCCTAACGAATTCGTAGTGTGCAATCCCGCTCACCAAAACGGAGTATAACTCTTTTACTTCTTTGCTGTTTAGCCATGCCACAAAATCGTGCATTAAAGCAGGAACGTGCGCAGCCTCTGGCGGTTGAAAGGTCACCCGACCCCAACCGTTGACCACCGCTACCTGCACATTTCGGTAGTGCCCTGCTTCTGAATCGTTAAGAATACCATGAGTATTTAATCTCTGTATTTCCAGGATGGTATCCTCTGTAATCTGCTCAACGCCTTCTTCTCCTAAGTTGTCTATGTATTCCAGGACTTTCACATAGCCCATAACCTCTTTCTTGTCCTTTTCCCATGCTGCTATATCCTCGCCCCTGAGCAACCTATTAACTTCGTCCAGTGTGAGTCTATTCCCTTCGATACTTGTGGAGTGGTGCGCCATCTTCAGAATCGCTTCTTTTCGCAATTTGACTTCCCATTTAGGTAGTAGCGGTGCGTTAAGTATTAGCTCACGAGAAGCGGAAATCTCTGCTATGTGATTAATGATTTTGTTCGTGATGGTATAATTTGGGCGGTACATGTTGTTAGAGACTCTTTGCTTCTTATGATTAGTTATATCGCGATTGACCAATGCTCTACCTCCTTTATTATTGTGTATCTATATATCATTTATACTTTATGTACAAACAATAAAAGATGAATCCAGCAAATATCGTTGATGACCTGATAAGGGATATTAAGGAACGCCTTACTTTAGACGGCAAGAACAGAGTCTTTGAAGAAGGCAAGGAACTCAGTTCAGAGTTTATGAAAGAGAAAGCAGAACCAGAAGCATTTACAAAGGAATTCCTGATTGACAAAATTCTCGATCCGTTAGAGTTGGAGAAACTACCGGAAAAATCTTTTGAGACACCAAGTGGCCATAGAATGGTGGATTACCGTATAAAAGGCGAAAACGGTATGTTTCTAGTTGAGGCGAAGCCGCTGAATGCTAATCTATTTGATAAAAGTAAAGATGGCGGCGTAAACCAAATAAAAGGACTGTTTAGGCTCGCCGAAGTGAAAGAGCACTATGATTTTGGTGTAGCAACAGATGGGTTACGATGGGTATTCATAGACAAGAATAAAGAAGTAGTCAGCGACTTGAACTTAGAAACTAATTATGAGCAGATAAAGGTATTTCTAGTTGGTAAGGAGAAGGTCATTTCGCCAAAGACGGAAGAGGAAATAAGTAAGAAGTTCTACGATTGGTATAATGCGCTTTTGCATGGCGGTCGGTATAAGGACCATGAAAACAAACAGAAGACCGTTTCTGAAGCTGATTGTCTGGTCAACAATATCATCGGCGTGAAGGATTGGGACGAGAAGGAGCAAATAGCTCAGGTCGTGATGAACAGGTTGATTTTTATCAAGTTCTTACAGTCAAAAGGCATAATCGGTGAGGATATACTAAAATATCTAGCCGAAGTGAAAGAGGATTTACTCACGCCAAAGTTAAGACAATTGTTCTTTGGCTGTTTGGATAGACCAAAAGCAGAACGATTTGATATAGATGAGCGGTTTAAGGATGTCCCATATCTGAATGGTAGTTTGTTTGTTCACACAGAGGTAGAAAGGAAGAATATAGATTATAAAGTAAGAGCGGAGATTTTGAAGGATGTACTACAGTTTCTGGATAGTTTCAAGTTCGTGCATAAAGAGCAGTTAGGGAACGGTGATTCCGTAGACCCTGAAATATTAGGTTATATCTTTGAACGTGCGATGACCGCAAGAGATAGAAAGGGAACAGGAGCGTATTATACGCCAAAGTCAATAACGAAATACATTTCGGAAAATACGATCTATCCCTGTATAATAGAAAAGACAAACGAAATACTTAAGACTGAAAAGGGCTATAAGGATACTGAACTCATAAAAGAGATTGAGGAGTTGTTTATACTGCCAGCCACGACATTGAAAGAGATTTGGGAGAAGATAATACTGAAATTACGAGTTCTGGACAACGCATGTGGTTCCGGCGCGTTCTTGCTTGCGGCGGCAAATATACTGTTTGGGTTGAACAAGAAGATAAATGACAAAATAGGTGCTGAGAATCCGGACACGACATTGAAGATAATAATATTGGTCAATAATCTTTACGGTGTTGACATCAATCCGAACGGTATAGAGATAGCGAAATTGCGGCTTTGGCTCTGGCTTGCCGACTCTTACGAGCCAGGG
>QBUN01000212.1 GCA_013180565.1 Candidatus Methanophaga sp. GoMg3.2
TACGGTATATCCATTCCGCTTGCCCTAATAGGAATCTCGTTGCGATAATAGCCGTGAAAATAGCAAAGAGCGCGATAAAAACGCCATATTCCTCTTGCATTAGTACCATAACCGCCGTTATAGCACCGGGACCAGCGAGTAGAGGTGTCCCTAACGGGACAGCACCCACGCCCGCTCCGGAATCGCCACTTGTCCCGTATTTGTGCTCCCCCCGTAAAAGATCAAAGGAGATGAGCAAAAGGAGGATCCCGCCTGCAATCATAAAGCTATCTGGAGTTATGTCCAGCACGTATAGTATTATCGTCCCAAGAAAAGCAAATAGTAACAGTAGAATGGTAGCTACTACGACCGCGTGATTAAGCTCCTTCTTCCTCTCGCCGCCACTCATACCCCTCGTTAACGCCATAAAAATAGGTATATTGCCTGGGGGGTCCATTACTACGAATAACATGATAAATGACTTCGCCAATAACAACCCCAACTCCAGATTTGAATCCATAATATATTTAACATAAACTGGCACTTTAAAAGAAATTACTTTATCATGCGGAGAGAGGCGATATGGACTGAGAAATACAGGCCAAGGAAACTGGAAGAGGTATCAGGCCAGGAAACGATCATAAGGAACCTTCAGTCTTATGTCAAGAAACGCAACTTACCGCATCTTATCTTTTCCGGACCCGCAGGCGTCGGTAAAACCGCCGCTGCGGTCGCTATGGCGCGTGAGTTCTATGATGATACCTGGGCGGAGAACTTCACAGAGCTTAACGCCAGTGACGAACGCGGTATTGAAGTGGTCCGCAACACAATAAAGAACTTCGCAAGGACTATGCCTATCGGCGATGCCGCGTTCAAAATCATCTTCCTTGACGAGGCGGATGCATTGACAGATGCAGCGCAGTCCGCATTGAGAAGGACGATGGAGCGATATTCGGGTACCTGTCGGTTTGTCCTTAGCTGCAACTACTCCTCTAAGATTATAGAGCCTATACAATCCCGATGCTCGGTGTATCGGTTCAAATCGCTTTCTTATGACGCTATCGCATCCCGTGCAAAATACATTGCGGATACGGAAGGTTTGACATTGTCTGAGGATGCTCTCAGAGCAATAAACTATGTCTCTATGGGCGATATGCGAAGAGCAATAAACGCATTGCAAAGTGCTTCTGTACTGAGCAATGAGATAAAACCCGAGATGATATACGAGATAACAGCAACTGCGAGACCTGATGAGATAGAAGCGCTAATAGAAACAGCAATGGCGGGTGAATTTTTGGACGCGCTGGATAAATTGGGCGTGTTGATAGATAAAGGTATCACAGGCGACGAAATACTAGCGCAGATGCATCGGCTCGCAATAAAAATGGACATCTCGGCAAGACAAAAAGTTGAATTGATGGACCGAATTGGCGAAACGGACTACCGAATTACAGAGGGTGCAAATGAGCGGATACAGTTGGATGCGTTGATTGCTTCTCTTTGTCTCGTTTTCGGGTCCTCTGAGCAAGGGTAGTTCAAAAACAAGACGTTTACTTATAACTTAAAGTCGTCACATTTCATTTACCGCAGAGAACGCTGAGTTCGCAGAGAAAGTTTCATATGAAGATTGTTACCCCAAAATGAAGAAAGAGGGTTTAACTTTTATTATGGCTGAAGTTGAACGTATATCTGTGAGAGGCCTATGTTACCCAAAGAAGAGAGATCACCAAAAGAATATGGGCTCGCTACGCTATTTAGAAATTCCTTCAATGTTTTCAAGGTCTCTTTGTACGATACAGGCACGTATCAAGTTCTTTTTCGGATTTTATTATATCTGCTGACCATCCCAATAGCATATATCTTTTATGACTTTCTATTTGTCACAAAGGGTTACCCTGCTTTGGTCAATTTAGATATAGAATCTTTCTTATTCAGTATCCCGGGTGTTATAACGGTCCTATTGTTGGCCTTTGCTGCAATCGTAATTTTTTGTATTGAAAAATTCGGTTTACTGTTTATCACCGCGAGTTATCAAACGGGCAAAAGAATGTCCTACTTCTCCGCTTTTAGACAAGCAGCCAGACATCTCCGTACAGAGATACCTGTTGTAGTTTTATTGTTACTATGTTATGCAGCAGTCATTGCACTTTTTTTGGTCCCTGTACTAGTATCATATGCATCATTCTCAGATTCCTGGTTCTTTGTACCATTGATGATCATATTAGCTTTACTATGTATCGTCTTTTTGTATTTACTGTATATAAAGTGGATTTTTGTTGCCTACCTTGTAGTTCTTGAAGGCAAGAAAGTTTTACATGCGTTCTCTTATAAACTTAATAGGAAGCTATTTAAACAATTGGCAGTAACGGTTTTAGCGTGGCTTTTATTGGTCGCGTTGTGCTTTGCCCTTATAATTTTACTATTTAGTTCTCTGAGTTGGTTATTACTCGACGCGGTTATTGATAACTCTGTATTGCTTGCGCCTGTTTTTTCATTACTCGTAGTTCTTTTTTCTCTTATTTTGTTCGCCTTTTCCATAGTAGCTAATTCCTTTGATAGTAATTTCCTTACTGAGCTGTATTATCAGAATATAGAGAGAGAAAAAACGGGTCGTGACATTATTGTTCCCGAGCCGAAAGAATTGAGTTATCTATGTACGCCTGAGGTACATAAGAAGCATATCATTGCTGCAATTAGTCTCTGCCTGGTTTTAGTCCTTATTGGCACTGTACTATTGATTCCAACAGTGCAAAAAGACATTGATAGCATTGATAAAAAGATATACGTGTCCGCGCATCGTGGCAGTTCCTATCGTGCGCCGCAGAACACGATTAGCGCTTTTTTAGCGGCCATTGACGATGAGGCGGACTATATAGAGCTTGATGTACAGGAGACAAGAGATGGTGTCGTAGTGGTGCTGCATGATGCCAACTTGCTTCATGTGGGTGGTGTTGACAGAAACATTTGGGATCTCAACTATTCGGAGTTACAAGAGATAGATGTGGGTAGTTCGTTCTCACCCGAGTTTGCCGGCGAACGAGTGCCAACGCTTGAAGAAACAATTGATGTAACAAAAGGTAAAATAAAACTCAACATCGAGCTGAAAATTTATGGCCATCAGAAACACCTGGAAGAAAAAGTAGTCAGGCTGGTCGAAGAAAAAGGGATTGAAGATCAGTGTGTGATCACATCAAAAGATTATAATGCACTGGAGGAAGTAAGAAGGCTAAATCCGGATTTAAAGATCGGTATGATTATTACTTATCTAATTGGTGAGTATTCAAAATTAGCTGTGGATTTCTATAGTGTTGAGCCTCACTTAGTATTAACAAAGAAATTTATGCTCGATGCACATGCGGATAATAAAGACGTACATATCTGGTCTCTTAGCCCTAGAGAAGATGTCAGCCAGTATGTGGATTTAGGTGTGGATAATATCATAAATGATGACCCGGTGCGGGTTCGTGAATTATTGAACGAAAAACAAAATCGAAGCAAAATCGAAAAAGTAATACCCAAATTTGTTACGTTTGTTCGAATACCCGAGTATTCATTTGGTATGGAACTTATTTTTTCTTTGGTAAAGCGTTCGTTTGGCGGTTTTATCTAATCTTTGTATATACAGTACAAGTTCTAACTATTCTGGACGCAGATTTACGCAGAAAGCTATTTACTCAGAAATTCCGTATATTTAAAATCCTGATTATCTGTGTTCATCTGCGTCCGATTATCAAAAATTAATCTTTCTTGAAAGCGGAAAACCCTCACAATTTCCTCTTTTGCATGAAGACTGAAATTATAAGACAAAATATGCAGCAGAGTATCATAGCGTCAAAAGAACTTTTCATTTTCGATGTTTGTATTCAGATCATGCACTAAAGCGGTAATTGCCACGTTCATTATTGTTGTATCAATAACAATAATGAACACCGCAAGACTCATTAAAATCAGAACACTCCATTTACTAGAAAAATCGACCGTGCCGTGCCGCGACGAAAAACGTGAAATAATTATATTTTTATACTCCAAAATTTAGGTCAATAACTGTGAAGTAGTATGCCGCTAAAAATAGCGACTGACATAAAGGAGAAAAGATAACTTAACTATGGTCGATTACGCTCAAGCCTTAACGTTCAGCATTGGTGCGATTATCGCTATCATTGTAATTTCCAATCCGATTTCAACCTCCGCGATATTCATTGCGCTTACTGAGAAAATGTCGCGTAAACAAAAGCAAGACACCATAAAAAAGTCATTGACCTACTCTGCTGGGATATTGATTCTCTTCGCACTGACCGGGTTATTACTTTTCAAGATTTTTGGATTCACGATTGGTGCGTTTAGAATCGCCGGTGGTGTGCTGCTGTTCACAACGGCTGTGGGTATGCTTAATCCCAAGACAAGCCAGGAAGAAGCGACTG
>QBUN01000211.1 GCA_013180565.1 Candidatus Methanophaga sp. GoMg3.2
CTATTATATCCGCGGTAGACCCCGGATTTATCCCGTCCCTTATCAATTCCTCATCGAATTCCGCTATCTCGTTAAGCTTGTATCCTCCCGTTACAATCGCCTTCGCCCTTTCTTGCACGTATCTGCTCGTTTTTGCGCCAAACCCCATTTTGACAAATGTATCCTCAGTCTCAGAAAGCAACCACAGATACGCATGAGATATAGCCTCGTTTATGTTCCCCGCATCTGCGAAATCATTTATGTGCACTGCACACCCGAAAGTTTTCTCAAATCCGCCTACCAATTCACGTGAAATCAAATCATAAGATGCGGAAATGGTGAGTACATCATACAGCGATAATCCTTTTTCGCTTAGCTCGTTTAGCGAGTCTTCCGCCATAACATCAAATTCCGGCACATCTCTTCTCACCTTTACTTTGCCCGTTGAAAATGCCTTGTAAACTTCTATTGCATCATCCACACCGGTGTTTTGCATGATTTCCTCCGCTTTACTCTTTAGCTCTTGCATATCTCTACGCTCACAAGCGCCCGCTGCCATCGTTAAGGGCATCAGCAAAAGTAGCGCACCAAAATGAGTATTCCCACCTCGCTGCCACGTCATACTCTCTTCTACGCCCGCTCTTATCAATTCTCCCACACCCAAAACGCCCGCAGCCGCTTCTCTTAAAACCGGGTACACCGCAACCGAAGAAGCGATAAAATGCTCGTAGCTCGTATCTGTGAAATCGTGTGTCCGGTCAACGTTACCTGGCTTAGGATATGCGGATACTTCTAATAGCAACGCCAATTGCGCACTTCTTGCAATATAATCCTCGTTCATTTGGAAATTGTTTGTAACTTACTTGGGAGCTAATATTACCGTTCTGAGCTGAGCTCTGGATACCATTTTAATAGCATTGGTAGACTCATGACCACTTCTTCCGCGGTTATCATGATCTCCACCTCTTTTAATACTAGTATCGGATAATATAAAAAACCACGAGATTCTACAAGACACATTTTCTTTTTAGAAAAAAGTTTTATCAAAAACTAGTTTCTTTGGTAAAGCTTTCTTTCTTAAAGAAAGGTTTGTGGAAATCTGTGTAATTAATATTGTGGTTAGCGAAATCGCCATAAAAGCTTATATATATCAACCACCATGACCTTCTTATCCTTTTTATGGAACCAGAACCGCCTTTTTAGTGGGAAGGCAACCGGAAAGCGAACAATCACTGCTTGTGGCAGAAAAGCCCTTAAAAATGGTTCACTGCCTGCATTAAGGATAGCATAAACAACGTGTGCAAGCTCAAAAGCTTTCTCCAAGAATATTCTATCAGCATGCCTGTTTTCCCGCTGTGCACCAAAAGGGGGATTCATTACCACTGTATCGCCCTTCCCTTCTACCTCTCGCACGTCACACCTTTTGAATTCCACTGCCACACCTATTCGCTCGCTATTCGCTCGCGCAACTTCTATCGCTCGCATATCATTGTCGATTCCGACTACTTCTTTCGCACCCAATAATTTCGCACCGATACCTAAAATACCATTACCACAGCCGAGATCGTATACCACTCGGTCTTCAAGATCACCATTCATAAAAGCGAAATGGAGTAATTCCGAAGCTACCGTAGCAGGCGTTGAATATTGCTCCTTCTCCGCAGCCGGATCACTTAGATCAGCCAATTTTTCTAACAGAATTTCCAGTTCCTTCTTCTTCATTCGGGTCGTAAAAAAAACAAAGCTATTTATAGGTATAACATGAAAAAAGAAGAGTGCCGTAGGTAATAATAAAGAGAGAAACATAAAAGCGTTAATAAAATTTTGTTTTGTGGTAATACGAAAATGGACTCACTGTGGTTAGCACCGATTGCGGGGCTCGTAAGCCTGATATTCGCAGCGATTTTCGCATGGTATACGCTCAAGCAGGATGCCGGCAGCGATAAGATGAAAGACATCTCAGGAGCTATTCAAGAGGGTGCATCTGCCTACTTGAACAGGGAATACAAGACGATTGCGATCGTTGCGGTAATAATCGCAGTGATATTAGCCGTTGCACTTTCGAACGTATATGAAGGTGGGTTTTTTGATTCCGGAAGAATTGCAATAGGATTTCTGGTAGGTGCAGCCGGTTCCGCAGCAGCAGGCTATATTGGTATGGCTGTTTCTACACGTGCCAATGCCCGCGTTGCACAAGCCGCGTACTCAGGTGTGCGAAACGCACTTGCAATTGCGTTTCGAGGCGGTGCCGTAACCGGTCTTGCGGTGGTAGGGCTCGCACTACTTGGGACAAGTTGTTTTTATATGATTTATGGTGGTTTAGGCGATACAAAAAGCGCAACGCATGCCGTAGACCTCGTGGTAGGGTATGCTTTCGGCGCTTCTTTGGTTTCCTTATTCGCCCGGATAGGCGGCGGGATATATACAAAAGCCGCGGATGTTGGTACGGACCTGGTGGGGAAGGTAGAAGCGGGAATCCCCGAGGACGATCCGAGAAATCCGGGCGTAATTGCAGACAACGTTGGTGATAACGTTGGTGACTGCGCAGGCATGGGTGCCGACTTGTTTGAGACTTACGTGGTTACTGCGATAGCAGCAATGCTCATCGGTGGTTTAATATTAAATACAGAAGATGTAGCGGGCATTTTTCCTGCCATTGCGGGCGAGTTAGCACTTATTGAGTATCCTCTTGTTTTGGGCGCGATTGGAATCTTCGCCTCTATTATCGCGATCTTCGCAGTGAGGATGGGCAAGAAAGAGAACATCATGGGAACATTGTACAAGGGCGTAATTACAGCCGCAGTGATCAGTGTAATTCTATTCTATCCGGTAACTGTTCTATTAATCGGCGATGACTTAGCTGGTATTTCTATATTCATCTCTTCGATCGTGGGGATAATAATAATGGCACTCATGGTGGTGGCTATCGAATATTACACTCAGAATCATGCACCGGTAAAGGATATTGCAGATGCAAGTAAGACAGGTGCAGGCACCAATTTGATCACCGGTCTTGCAGTTGGTATGATGTCTGTAGGCTGGCCCGTGTTGATAATCTGCAGTGGGATACTGGTTGCATATCTCGTGCCTTTCCTGGTCACTGGCTCAACTATTGCCGGTCTGTATGGTATTTCAATTGCTGCAGTTGCTATGCTCTCTACTACCGGCATGATTGTCGCTCTTGATTCTTACGGCCCAATAACAGATAATGCCGGTGGCATTGCCGAGATGGCCGACTTACCGCCCAATGTCCGAGATACTACGGACAAGCTCGATGCCGTTGGCAATACGACGAAAGCGGTAACTAAAGGCTATGCCGTTGCATCAGCAGCAATTGCTGCATTAGCTCTTTTCTCTGATTATTTACATAAAGTAGGGATAGCACCTGCGGAATTTAGCCTTTTCAATCCTCTTGTGCTCATAGGGTTGTTAATCGGCGGACTCCTACCGTTCATCTTCAGCTCGGTTATGATGCGTGCAGTGGGAAAAGGTGCGTTCAAGGTAGTTGAAGAGGTAAGAAGGCAATTTAAGGAGATACCGGGAATATGGGACGGCACAGCGAAGCCGGAATACGGCAAATGCGTTGACATCGTTACATCAGCAGCGTTGCGGGAGATGATCGTGCCGGGTATGATAGCAGTAGTAGTGCCAGTGATTGTAGGTATCTTGCTTGGTGCGATTGCGCTCGGCGGGCTGCTAATTGGAGTGATTATTTCCGGGTTGATGCTCGCGCTGATGATGGCGAATGGCGGTGCCGCATGGGACAATGCGAAGAAGATGATAGAGGATGGTTATCTCGGCGGGAAGGGTAGCGATGCGCATAAAGCAGCGGTCGTTGGTGATACGGTCGGCGATCCTTTCAAAGATACCGCAGGCCCTGCAATAAATCCTCTAATTAAAGCAATGACTATGATTGCAATTCTGTTCTCGACTTTGTTCACGGCATATGGTGTGTTGCCGATATAGACCCTTTCCACGTTCCTTTTTATAACCACACGATTACACGGATTTCCACGAGAAACAGAATAATATAGACATAGTTTCGGTGCTCTCGTAGCTACTTTAGCCTCCAATAAGCCTAACTGGTAGAGATATTGCGGACTCTCGACAATATCACAATTCATTAACTATATGTAACACTAACATATGTTTCATATTATCTTCAACGTAAAATAAAGATAGAAGGCGCGAAGATGAAGGGTGAAAATATAAAAGATGTCCCTTGCGTGGTGCGGATCCATGAGGGGGCGAAAAGGCGAAGAAGGAAGGCGCCGAGGAGGGGCGCTATATAAATGTCCCAAAAAATTAGGAGGTGAAAAGAAGAAAAAGATGAGAATCGAAAAAAGAGTGAATTTTGGAATGCGAAAGAAGAAAAAATGGAAAGATAAATATTTTGATGATTGCTGTGGCTGTTGTGT
>QBUN01000210.1 GCA_013180565.1 Candidatus Methanophaga sp. GoMg3.2
TCATGATGAGCTTTACCGAATGGCAGAAAGGAAAGGGTTTTTTGCGAGACCACCCGTAGACATACTTTTTCTTTAAATATATTCGCATTCTGATTTCTCTACCACAGGTTATATCCACAATAGGGTATGAACGCAAAAGAACATGTTTATATTGGTATATGTCTAATTGAAATGAGTAACATGGCAGCAGAAGAATTGAAGTCCTGGATAGAAGAACATAAAGACGCGCTATTTGCGAACGATGCGGTAGGAACGGGCTGTTTTAGCTATCTACCCGGTGAGGTCGTCTGGGCAGTCACAAAGCGGTGTAACCTGCACTGCAAACACTGCTCGATTAGCGAAGAAGACCAGGAAGAGCTAACAACAGAAGAGGGATTTACCCTCATCGAAGATGCCGCCAAATTAGGGCATGTTAAGTTCGCATTCACCGGGGGCGAGCCTATGCTGCGCGATGACATCTATGACCTCATTGAATACGCATCGTCCTTTGACATGCAGGTGGTGCTGGCAACAAATGGGACGTTAGTATCCAATACTGTTGCAAAAAGGCTAAAGAAAGCGGGTTTGGAGCGTGCTGCGATGAGCATTGATGCTATTGGTAACGCGCATGACGATTTTAGAGGTGTTGATGGCGCTTTTGAGGGTGTTATACGAGGTGTAAAGGCATGTAAAAATGCAGGGCTTGCAGTACAACTCTTCGCGATGGTCACGAGGGATAATTACCATGAACTCACAAAGATAATCAAGCTTGCCGACGATCTAAACCTGTGGCGGATATACCTTATTTATTTGATCGCTGTGGGACGCGGTAAGAACATTTCTGAGGCTTGTTTATCCACGGATGAGAACATGGAGTTCTTTGACTTTGTAGCGAAAAAACAGATAAGTGCAAAGGTTTGGCTCAAACCGATATGCAATCCACAGTACTGGGCTTATCTGACGGATAAAGGTCTTGTGGAAGGCGAGAATGGGTTTACAGGATGCACAGCGGGTATCACTCGCTTCCACATATTCCCTAATGGCGATGTAACGCCATGTGCATATTTGCCGGTAAAGGCAGGGAATATAAGAGAACAGCGGTTTTTGGATATTGTAAGGGATTCGGAGATGTTTAAGGCTTTAAGAGCAAGAGCAGTGAAAGGACACTGTGCTACTTGCACGCATAAGGCTATTTGTGGTGGATGCCGGTCAAGGGCGTATGCTACTTCTGGTGATTATTTGGCTGAGGATCCGGTGTGTTCTTTGTGGGATAGTAGAGAGCAATAAAATGTCTAAATATAACATCAACTGGAACATCACGAGGGAATGCAATCTGAGCTGCAAACACTGCTACTATGACGCAGGTGCGAAGTTAGAAGATGAACTCAGCACAGCGGAATCCTTTGCGCTCATTGACGACATAGTTAACACGTTTGGCGATAACGTACGCGTGACCTTTGGTGGCGGCGAACCGTTGATGAGAAAGGACCTATTTGATATTATTTCATATGGTAAAGGGCGCGGTTTGCAGCTTGGACTCGCATCAAATGGTGTTTTACTCACTGAAGAAGTCGCCGCTAGGTTAAAGAACTCAGGTATAGAAGAGGTTATAATCCCTATTGATGGCACGCGAAAGACACATGACTACATAAGGGGAGAAGGAGTCTTTGAAAAGGCGGTAAAGGGTGCGAGTGCATGTAAAGAGGCGGGATTGGGTTTAGTTATTGATCCCTGTATCATGACGCAAAACGAAGGCGAGACCGCAAAGATTATTGACATAGCTGCGGATTTGGGTGCAAGCCAGTGCAGGTTTTTCCATTATGTCGCTCTGGGCAGGGGTAAGGGTATGCTGCCGGATAGTGAGCTTGAGAGAGATAAGTATACAGAAAACCTGATGCAGCTTTATGAAGAGCAGAACAAGCGACGGGGGCTTGAAATATGCACAACGCAGGCATCGCAGTACTGGGTGATATTGAAGAGGAAGGAAGCAGAAGGCCATTTCGTCCCCGACTTCTTTTATCATGAGGTGCCCGGCTGCCGAGCGGCCATTGGTATGCTTTCTATCAAACCGAACGGCGATGTCGTGCCGTGTCCACTGTTAGATGTGAAAGCAGGGAATGTGAGAGAGATGAGTCTGCGTGAAATACAGAACTCGGAAATCTTTGTTAATCTGAAAAATCGTGCGGTGAAGGGCAAATGCGCAGCGTGCAAATATAAGGACCTCTGTGGCGGATGTCGTGTGAGGGCATATATCAGTTATGGCGATTATCTCGCAGAAGACCCTTTATGTACTGAGTTCTTCTTTGAAGAAGCGGAGAAGTAGAACCTAAATCATTAGAGGTCGTACGGGGAAACGTATTTTATCCAGAAAGTTTTATATAACCTATTGTTCTATATATTAACATAAAGGAGGTGTAGAGAATGGAAAAAAAAGAAGCGGGCACAATAATAGTAGCGCTTTTGTTAGTTGCTACTCTGGGTGCGGGTGCAGCGAATGCTGTCGTACTCGGCGGAGGACATAACGTACCAATAGTGGTCATAGGCAATTCCACCTTTGATGATTTCTTCTCAGATGATCTTAGGGACGATATCGAAAAAGAAGAAGAAGAAAAGGCGAAAGGGGTGGATGTGGGAAATGCTTCTCTCGATTGGTTGGGTGGCAATGGAACGGACTGGCCATTTGGATACTGGGATACTACATCGGAAGCATGGAAAAAAACTTTCCCGTGGCACGATGTACCAGGTTATTGGGATACTACATCGGAAGCATGGAAAAAAACTTTCCCGTCGTATTATATACCAGGTTATTGGGATGTTGATTGGGGTTTCGAGTGGCCGCCATAAGGGATTTGGAATAAGACGTAATAACGTGAATAAATAAATTATTGGGGGTTGTGCGAGATTACATTTTCAAATCCCGAAAGTTTTATATACCTCATTGTTCTATGTTAATAATAGGGAGGATATAAAGAATGCTAAAAAAAGAAGTGGGCGCAATAATTGTAGCGCTTTTATTAGTTGCCACTTTGGGTGCGGGTGCAGCGAGTGCGAAAGGGGTGGTAATCGGCGGAGGATATAATGGCTCAGGCGTGGACACAAGCAGGTCTACCTTTAGTGATTTCTTCACAACTGATCTTTGGAACGGTAGTTTTTGGGACAGTGTTGCAGAAGATGTGGAAGCGGTGAAAAAGGCGAGAGATGCTAGAGATGTGAATGAGACGGCGGAAGCGGTGAAAAAGGCGAGAGAGGCTAGAGAGACTAGAGAGGCGAATGAGACGGTGGAAGAATCTCCTTCTTTTTGGCTACCAGGGGATAAAACGTCTTGGCCGGCTGGATACTGGGAAATTGACCCCAGGTACGGAAGAGCTTTTACGTGGCCTGACTCACAGAAATACTGGGATGTTGATTGGAGTATACCGTAGCCATAAGGGATTTAGAATAAGAAGAGATAACGTAAATTGCTGCGGGATTCTGCTTTTGCAGATGAACCAGCCATTTTTGGTACCCCGATAACGGGGTGTCATTTATTTCGACATGGGATGAAAGGACTGTACGGGTGCATGCATACTTTTTTTAAACTTTGAATATTAACTCTTTTAGATTTTGACTACTTTACTAATTATGCTTATAAAAGATATACAAAACGGTGAATATTTTAAAGCGATAGATAATACAATCCTCTGCGAACTTTTGCATCCCGCAAAGGAGGACGAAATTTTGAATATTCGCTATAGTATTGCCCATGCAATTGTAAAGCCAGGAGAAACCACGCTGCCGCATAAGTTGAAAACGTCTACAGAGGTATATTATGTCCTGGATGGCGAGGGCATAATCCATATTGATGAAGAATCCGCGGAAGTTCATTCGGGTCAAGCTATTTATATCCCGCCAAATTCAAAACAGTATATACAAAACAGAGGCAATTCTGATTTGAAAATCTTGTGTATTGTTTATCCAATGTGGCGAATAGAAGACGAAGAAGTGTTGTAATTGTGCGAATACGTTCTTCCAACTCCGCCTACCTACTTACCGGCAAGAGCAACAGGAACAACTGCCGCCAGAAGCGTCGACACTGCATGTCATGCGGTTCTTGTCGTATAAATTTACCCAGCAGTCCTGACAAACCATAATACGTCCAAGTTCCTTGTGATTTGCTTCCATTCTACTTCCTTCTTTACTGCATAGTTCGCATTTACCCATCTTATTCACCTCCTCTCTTATATTCTTATCCTTTTCACGAGCATATAATCTTTGACACATTCGCTGCTACATTCTTAGCACCGCGCTTGATGTCTTGTCTCCCCTTCTAAAATCTTCAAATTCCATACCTTCTACAAATAGCTCTATCGCCTCCATGACTTCGTAACTACTCAGGTACTACGAATTTATTGCGGATAAGACTTTATATTATCCATCC
>QBUN01000209.1 GCA_013180565.1 Candidatus Methanophaga sp. GoMg3.2
TTCCGCATTCATCCTTTGCAAATAGATAAAAAGGCTTATACTCAAAACTTTTCTCCAAAACTTCTTTCCATTCAGGTGTATGATAGATTGTTGCACTCTCTGACTTCTCTAAAAATTCTCTCCATTCATTTTCCTTGACTTTGGTAGTAATGCTAATCATCCTCTCACCATCACCAAACCCTTCTTCCCAACATTAAACACAAAATCCTTTGCGTAGTTAAAAATCCATTCGCTTTTATTTGACGCCCACCTTTCTGGATGTGCAAGTATATACAACCTCTTAACCCTTCCCGATTTAATAAAATTTATGAGTTCATCAGTAGTATTCACGCCAATTAAGTCATTGTTATTATTGTTAGGCATAAAATCCCTCATCTTGTTCTTCCAGTTCCAGCTTCTTCCAGTATCAGAGAAATAATTAACATTTTTTATAGACAAATATGCCTCTCCAACAATACCAAACTCTTTAAAATCGTATCGCTTCCACAAATCACGGTTATCATACTTCGACAAAGGACTTCCATGCATGCCTACTGTTTTAACATCTGCAATTTTCCTGAATTCGCTTAATTCTTGCTCAAACAATTCTATCGCTTTTTCGTAATCCCCATTTGCTTTACTCAAAACCTCGTAATGGTAACCAACTTCATGCCCCAATGCCTGAATTTTTCTGATTATATCTGGCTTAAATGTGTAAGGAAATCTGAAGTAGTAAGTTGATTTAATTCCTAATTCGTGTTCTAACTTAGCCATCCGCAACGCATTCTCGGGTCTTCTGTCTATATCGTGCCTGAGGATAACCAACTTATCATTCTTTTGTCTTTCGATTCTGAGATACAAATAAACCGTCAGTGGTGCATAACCACTATCTAAAAGTACCAAACATAATTCTCTATATTTTTTCAATCTGAAATCTTTATCGTTCATTTTGCGATGAATCTCCTTTAATCTTAAGCGGGATATATGCTGCGTTATCTGATACTTCCCGTCGTTAGCAAGTTTTCTTCCCATATTTGTTTTCTTGCATCTTTCTCAACACATTTTTGAGATCTAAATAATTTAATCCACACTTGTGGAAAATCTCGTTTATTACCTCTTCAGGGATTTCTTCATCTTTTTTTAATCTTTTTAGTGCTTCTCCCCTAGTTATTTGATTATCCCTTATTAAATTACTCAACCCATCAACTTTATCATTAAATCCAAGAGTTTTTTTATAGAAGTACAATTTCAATAAAGCAATATCACAATCACCACGCCAAGTAGATTCAATGTTGGGATTTTTCTCCCAATTCAATTCATTTTTGATTGTTGAAATTACCTCCTTCTCCTTCCATTTTATATAAGTATGAAATGGTGAAATTCTCAATATGTCGGATTTTTTAATTATTTTCTGAAAGTGAAAAAAATAATAATATTCTTTGATTTGTGTAATTAAGTAAGTGTAATTCATAACCCATTTTGGGTTTCTAATTATGTGGGATAAATATCCTAATATCGCTGAAAAATTACCCCCATTAACTCCTCGATAATCTTGGCGTTCAAATGGAGTCCCTCCACTAATAATAACTGGAATCTTGTTCTTTTTTGCAAAATTAATGGTTCCCCTAAGTATACCAAGTCTACAACCGGTGCATAATACCTCTACCATTGCCAGTGATGGTCTATGCACCCATGATGAAATAGTGTGTTTTAAACACTTTTTTAGAAGGTCATGCTTTTCAATAACAAGTTTTACATTTAACATATCCGTCATATTTTTCATATTTAGTCTTGTCTGTTCGGGAATAAGGCCATTATCAGCAGAATAGGCAAGTACCTTCAAATTTAATACTTTTACAAGATAATATAATAAGTAAGAACTGTCTCTACCACCACTTAAACCAAGTACACAGTCATAATTTTTATTTCTATCCTTTTTATTTTTAAGAAAGGAATTTATTTCCTCTTTTAAAGCATCACCTCCAAGATATTCCCTTTCTTTATAAGTAATACAATAATTACAAATACCCTCGTCATTAAATGTTATTCTGGGATAATTTTCTGGTAAGATGCATTCCTTACATCTTTTCATTGTTATCTTCATCTTTTCTGTCTTCGGTACTTCCGAAACGATCCTTTTTATTTCCTTCTTACCCTTGTATCTTCAGCTCCTCACCTTTATCAAAATCTTCTTTCTAATATTAGAATAATCGTTCACGTAGCTAAAAATCCACTCGTTTATCTTTCCAATTATATCCAGGTTAAAAGTGTAAGGAAATCTGAAGTAGTAAGTTGACTGAATTCCTAATTCATGTTCTAATTCAGCCATCTTCAATGCATTCATCGGTTTTCGATCTATATCATGCCTTAGAACAACCAACTTGTTATTATTATTCTTTTTGCCCTCCAAGACAAGATACGAATAAACCGTCAGTGGCGTGTAACCAGTATCTAAAAGTGCCAAACACAAATCACTGTATCTGCTTAATGTGAAATCCATGTTCTTTACTATCCTATGCATTCTTTCAACGTAAACCCACAACCAGCATCTCGATTTCCTTTAGAACCTAAATAAACCCCTTCTTTTGATTCTTTCATTCCCGTCATCTCCTATATCTCTATTTTCGCTATACCCGTATAAATATAAATATCAATATCAATATTCATATTCATATGCGATTTTAAATTATACCATCTTGTATATCCTTTCATCGGGTTCACTTAAATAATCGTATCTCCCTCTCAATCATTTCCTACACCTGATCAGGATCAGATACATCAGTTTGAATGTGTAGCGCACGTTGCCCTATTTTATTAATCTCATTCATAACTTCAATCTTTTATTGTGGTTTTTCGTCGTTGTTGATAACTACACTAAAACCTCCTTTCGCTAATTCTAGTGCTATTGCACGTCCTATACCGCGTGAGCTGCCAGTGACTAATGCAACCTTATTTACGCTATGTTCTTCCATTTTTCTTCGCCTCTAATTCCGAGCGCTCTTGCAATTGCCAGACTTGTTCGTTCTGCACTGTCTGTAACAAATACGGTCATCCTTTGTTTTATTTCTTTTGGTAAAGCTTTTCTATAAGCCCCTACTGGGCTTGCGGGGTGGTGGGGTGGAACCCCACATAAGAAAAGGTTTTTAGACACTGATTTACGCAGATTTATCTTTTCCGTTCTTGTAATTCACAGTTCTAATTCCAACACCCTGTTGTCTGAAATTTCTATATCTCTGACCATTTTCAGAATCTCCTCCTTCGTTGCAATACCCTTTACCATCAACCCTTTAAAGATAACGCCTGCTGTAACTACTTCCACTCCAAGATCCCCCGCTACTAGCATAGCTCTTTTGTCAAAAGATGAAAATAAATACCCTCTTTTCAAACAAACAGTGATACTTTCTATCTCACCTTTTCCAATCTTGGCAAGTCTTCCCTTGAGCCTCAAATAATCCCTCTGCTCTTCATCCGAAATAGTCACCAATTCCGCATTCTCAAAGATTTCCACGGGATATTCGTACCCGTGTTCCAAAGGAGTTAAGAGTTCTTCGTAAACAGTTGGTGTTATTCCAACGCGTTCAAAAAGCTTTACCATCACATCAAAGTGCCCTGATTTGGCGAACGCACTGGCAATATCAGTATCAAGTATGAGCAATCAAATCAACCCCAATCCTCTCTCGATATCTTCTTTCGAACCGATATAACTGCTTACTTTCAATCCCCTCGCTTTCAGCATATCCTTAAAACTCTCTATGTCCATGCCCGCGATTTCCGCCGCTTTTGAAAAGGATATCTCTCCGCTCAGATAAAGCTCTATCCCCATTTCCACCTTTAACCCCGGCTTTAAATTCAAAAGTGCTCTGAATGCATCTTCAATTAATGCCTCTCTGCTCTTATAATATTTCGGAACCAAAACCTTTTGAAAGCTCTTTACTGGATACATCTTAATTTATATTTTCTACTTTATACCTTATATAATAAATATAACTGTGCCTTTGATGATTTCATCGCATTGCCCCCGACCAAAATATATAATCCTGGCCTTTAAGCCTGTCCTTAAATCTTATTTGTGTTAATCTGCGTTAATCTGTGTCTATAGAATTGACGGAAGTTAATTTTTGTCCTACCGCCTCTTTCAAGCACACCTTATTAACATCTTTCAAATTCTTCAATATATACCTTATCTTCTTTTCAACCACATTCCCCTTAACAATCCAATACAGCGGTCTTCCTTTACCAACCTCTGGAAACTTCTCTTCCGAAATATCTATTGGATGAAAATAAAATATAGTATGCCCTCTCTTCAAACTCTGCTTTAATCCCTTCAATATTGCATGCGCACCAAGAAATCTCAGCATCGAACCGCCTGATGTAGGTATCTTAAAATTAAAATTAAATTTCAATCCAAAAA
>QBUN01000208.1 GCA_013180565.1 Candidatus Methanophaga sp. GoMg3.2
GGCCATATGCTTCTTCTGCAAGAGGCAAAGCCCGTTCATACAGAACTTTAGCCTCTGCAAACTCAGCGCGTCCGCGCAAATACAAGCCTGTTTGATTCAAAATATGTTGCGTTACTTCAGGAGCCACCTCCAGTACCCCAGCATGAGTAGCCGCCGCCAGAGCGTGAGGTAAAAGACATGAGCACTGATGCCATGTCCGTACGTCATCACTATAGAAGGGAAAAGCAGCACTCACGAGTCGTACAACTGTCTCTACCCATCTCTTCTCCTCGTCTTCACTCAAACGGTCACACACCACAGCCTGAACCAGCCTGTGAACAGACAGGAATTCACCGCTTGCATCGATCAGAGAGTATTGCCTGAGATCTTTTATGGCACGATTCATCGCCAGTTTGTCGGCTGCTGTCGCTGCAAGAGGATCGGGGAGATGTTCTATTCCCCCACACAAAAGCTCCAGGGAGATGTCGTCCGGAGCCAAAAAGGCGCACAGATTCAGCAGATCTAGAGCCTCCTGAGATTCCTGACTGACTTGCTCCATAGCAAGGGACCATGTGGTAGCCACCGAATTGGGATAGTCCGGCGGATGGGACTCGTCCACCCAGAGTTCCTTTCGCCGTGATTGGAATAGTTCCTGGTACGCAGTTAGCAAGATGCCAGTCGTTTCGATATATGCACCTGCCTGCTCCAGCGCCAGAGGCAGGTCGCCCAGTTCGTCTGCGAGCGCATCTGCAGCTTTATTGTCCTCCTGCCCCGTACGCTTGCAGAGGAATTCAATCGATTCCGCTCGATCAAATACATGTGCTGGCATCAGTTTGGCCACACCGCCCCAAAGAGGATTGCGAGATGTGATGATTACGTGACCCGCGCCTCCTTGAGGTAGGTAGTTGCGGACCTCTCCTGTGTCCTGAGCGTTATCAAAGATGAGCAGCCAGCCGAGATTATGTTCTAGCCAGCGCTTCACTGCTCTGGCTATCTCTGTTTGATCTTCGAACTCTTTCTCTGACAAATTCAGATCAACGGCAAGGCTGGCGTAATCAGCAGCCATCGTCGCCGGCTCCTCAGACCGAACCCACCAGACGACTCTGTAATCTGCCTTATGGCGGTAGATATACTCAACAGCAAGCTGAGTCTTGCCCACACCGCCCATGCCGGTTATAGCCTGTTTCCATGCGGCCGGCTCTTCTGAAATGAGAGCTAACCTGAGCGCTTTCAGTATACTTTCTCGACCTGTGAAGTTGGGGTTCCGGTGCTGTGAAATGTTCCAAATTGGCGGCAGCAATTTCCGGAGCTCATCTAGTTTTGCGTCCTTTTGCTGCAATAGATCAGTTACGTTCTGTAGCTCTTCTGGTGTCATCTGCTTGCGCAGTTCGTCGTACTCCTGTTGGTAACGGGTCAGGGATTCATGCTGTTGTTCGATCTCCCGGCGGTACCTCGCCATACGGCGGGGGTCTGTCTCATATCGCTCTTTGTCCTCGTACTCTTTGAGCAACTTCAGATCCTGACGGATGTTGTCTTCAAGATCGTTCAGACGTTTGCGATTAAAGTCCTCGTTCATTGCTCACCACGCACCCAAGCTTTTAAGCGCTGCCAGGCGGCTTTTAGATTCAGTCCACTCTTCAGTCCGATCTCGGTTTCATATGACAGAATGAGCGGGATAATGGGAACCGAAACCTTGAGTTTATGATTCACATCGAGTTTTGGATCATTTACCATCTCCAAAAGGTCCTTTGTTTCGCTCATCAATTGTGAGTCATACAATCCTATTTCGGTCTGTCTAATCTCCAATAGAGCTTGTTGAAGGGCACTCAAAGTTTCTTGCAGCTCGTTTTCTGGAACACTATGGATTTCTATTTCATCCAATATACTCTGCACAGTTGCTAATTGATTTTGATCGAGCCGCTGAACGATCGCAGAGATGATTACTTGCTCGCTGGCATCGAAACGGGCGAGTAGAGTTTTGCGTAAGTCCTTCAAATCATCCTGCATACTTTCCTGACCTTCCAGGAGATCGTCCAGTTTAGCGTCCATCTGTCGCAACAGATTTGCTGTGTCCTCCATCTCGGCGGACGGCACGCCAGTCACCTGCTTCTGCAGTTCGTCATACTCCTGCTGGTAACTACTCAATGATTCACGCTGTCGTTCGATCTCTAGACGGTACCCCTCCAGACGGCGCGGATCTGTCTCGTATCGCAGTTTATCCTCATACGCTTTAAGCAAGTTCAGATCCTGACGGATATTGTCTGCAAGATCTTGTAATCGCCGCTCAGTCAGCATTGGTTAACCTCCTGAGAACACCAGACTCTCGCTCTGTCCAAGGTGCATTCGACGTGGTCATAGCTAATGATAGTAGATATGAATACTATTAATAAATCTCTTCAATATTTCGCATATCGTATTTGTATATTTGGGAGCGAAAACCCCAAATCACAAGCACCAAATCTCAGACAAATCCTAATGGGGCTGTCCCGCAATCACCCAGTAACCAATAGAAATTATACAATAGTACATAAAAATGCGAAAGTTAATTGGCAATTCACTGCCGAGGCTAGGCTAAAGTTATCTCGCCTTTATCCGACACTTGAAAGTTGACGCGACACTAGTATCCATATATAACTTATTAGCCCTTAGCCCAATCGCCGTCATACACTCACCTTATACACCCCGTATCCGCCTTCAGAACGCCCATTATCTTGACCTTCACCTGCTCTTTCGTTCTGAACGTGTAAATCCGTGAGCTCATAGCATTTCCACGTCTCTATCTCGTCACCTTGCATTCTCTTAAAAACTCCTCAGCACCGCCAATTATCCTTTTCGCTTCTTCCTCTTCGATTTCGGATAGGAGTCCATAATCTGCTTTTCATCCAATTAACACACCATCCTTCATGATTTGCGCGATGAAATGCGTGTTTTTTAAACGTTCAAACTCTTGTGGTGAAATGACCTTAGCAGAAATGTAAGTCCCGGTATCAAAAAGTATGTCCGTGACTTTCCCACTGACATTTTCTTTTGTCTTTAGTTTATCGCTGGATATTATCATGACATCTACATCGGAATCCTCTTTATCCTCGCCTCTTGCGACAGAGCCGAAGAGGATTATTTTTTCAACATCCTTTAAAGAGGTTGCAAATTCCTTCGCTAGCTCTAATTTGTTCATAGCATATAAAAGGTATTATTTTCTTAGTAAAGCTTTCTTCACACTTTCTTTTTTATTCCGCGATTTTAAATAACACTTCTGCAAACTCGGCAATTCGTTCCAGTGCTTCCGTTATTATTGCCATTTCGAGGTTGTTGTACTTATGTACAACTGCATTTCTTATGCCGTTGAACTCTTTTAATAGCTCACCTTCTTTTAATCCGATTACATTTCCCTGTATTAACTTTTCTATGTTCGTGTAGTCATCCTCTACAACTAATCCGAGCTCTTTTATTTTCATCGCTATTATGTCCATTCCGGACTCGATGCATATCTGCAAGGAATAAAGTGCGGCTCGTTCTGTTACTTCACCCGTTATCTCGTGGCTGTTTATGTATTCCAGTTCCCTTTCCAGTATCTCAATCTTCTTGAGGTATCTTTCGCTCATTTTTTAGCCATGCCCGTCTCTGGTTTATCATTTCTCGTACACTTTTAAATTGGTTACTCAAAACTCGATGTTCCATATCTTGCCATTCCTTTCTGTACCGGTAAAAGTAGTATGAGAGTTCTACTTCATCACCTATGATGACTTGATGATTATTGATAATGTCCATTTTTATGTGCAGCGGCAAATCCTCGAATATTTTTATGTCATATTTTCCGCCAACTCGTTCAAATACCCTAAAAAGCACGCGCCTGGTGCTTGGTCTCACCAGCGCAATGTCTATGTCAGATCTCGTGGTTAGTTCGCCTTTCGCCGCGGAGCCGAATAGGAGCACGCCTTCTACTTCATCGCTTATAAATTCAAAATCACTTTTTAGGTCTGAAAGCATCATTGTTTTTATCGCATCATGCTTACATTATGTATTTGCTTTTAGTCGAGCCCTCAAGTATTTTTTCTTCCCCTCTGTTTGTTAGATTGGTCACCACAGACACGATAAAATAACTTACGAACTCTTTAGTAGGTAACTAACCTAGCATCCCTTGCCCTTTCAGCACCGCCTTCAACTTCTCCTCGTTTGAGGCACTCAATGCACCTAACGGAAGCCGAACGTGCCCGGCAGGCAACAACCCCATCATCTCCGCCGCTTTCTTTACTGGTATTGGATTTGTCTCCAGAAACATCGACTCAAACATAGGATATAAGCGTAGATTAATCTCTTTCGCCTTCTCTATCTCTCCGTTCAACATCGCATCTACCATCTCACTCA
>QBUN01000207.1 GCA_013180565.1 Candidatus Methanophaga sp. GoMg3.2
CTGTTTCATCTCGTCGACGAGTATAACTTATTTAGCTTAGCAGCTTGTCTTAGCCTATGGGCAGCCTAACCAGTCTCCAAGTCCAGGTTGAGTACAATTAAACCCAATCTCAATTGTCTTCTCTATCTGGAACTGTCCAATAGTCTCCTCTTTACCGTAAGCAATTGTGTGATGATGGTTGCCTGGATCCTTAGCTGCGAATCCTATGTGCGATATACCGAGTACATCTGCCGATACTGTCTGCATTATTGATAACTCAGGCCCGTCTACAAGTGTCCAACTGAGATTTCCTGTATTGGCAGTAAAACCCTTACCATATGTCACAACGGTTTCTTTCTTCTGCAATTTCTCACATTGCACGAAGTTAGCGTCTGTAACTGCACCGATGTCGTAGTTCTTCACGCACTTCTTCTCCATCCATTTCTGGTCATAACTGTGGTTCTGGTATGTTATCGGGAAATACTCAACGTCAAACTCCTTCACCTCTATTAAGCCATGATAGCACTCATTCGTTGAATCCTTCCTCGGATTCACTTCCAGCGTCCATTTCTGCTTTGTGACAAGACCAGATCCTGACTCGAGCTCTTGCATCTCTATACCACTTGCGATACCAGCTTTTGTATCAACCTCATACTCCGAGGTCAAATGCCCTACGCCTTTTACGTTGCTTTCGACCCATACATAAGTCGCTGCGGCTGCACTTCCTATTACACATATCAGCCCAAAGATAACCATCGCTGCTACAAGCATTGTTAATCCCTTTTTCATCTTTTTCTTCTTTCACCCCCTTTCTCATTATACATCTCTTATACTATATCCTTTAGTTAGGGCATATATATATCTTTCGTATTTTTCTTTGGTTGGATGGAGGGACCCAGTCGAATTTTCCAGTAAAATCTCTATACCACTGAGTTTCACCGCAGAGTGCGCGGAGAACGCAGAGGCATCAGAAGAAACGAGCATGGATTGAAACGCTCTTGTCTTAAACTCTGCGCCCTCGGCGATCTCCGCGGTGATAAATCGCTGCTTTTTAGGCAGTGCCATAGGTATGCATGTATGCATCAGCAAATTTGACAATTCTACAACAGTGACTTGAAAAGATATGATTAAAAAAAAAAGAAAAAAATATAAAAATTTTTTCGCGCTTTCTTCTGTTTCATCTCGTCGACGAGTATAACTTATTTAGCTTAGCAGCTTGTCTTAGCCTATGGGCAGCCTAACCAGTCACCAAGTCCAGGTTGAGTACAATTAAGCCCAATCTCAATTGTCTTATCTATCTGGAACTGTCCAATAGTCTCCTCTTTACCGTAAGCAATTGTGTGATGATGGTTGCCTGGATCCTTAGCTGCGAAGCCTATGTGCGATATACCGAGTACATCTGCCGATACTGTCTGCATTATTGATAACTCAGGCCCGTCTATAAGTGTCCAACTGAGATTTCCTGTATTGGCAGTAAAACCCTTACCATATGTCACAACGGTTTCTTTCTTCTGCAATTTCTCACATTGTACGAAGTTAGCGTCTGTAACTGCACCTATGTCATAGTTCTTCACACACTTCTTCTCCAGCCATTTCTGATCATAACTGTGGTTCTGGTATGTTATCGGGAAATACTCAACGTCAAACTCCTTCACCTCGATTAAGCCATGATAGCACTCATTCGTTGAATCCTTCCTCGGATTCACTTCCAGCGTCCATTTCTGCTTTGTGACAAGACCAGATCCTGACTCGAGCTCTTGCATCTCTATACCAGTTGCAATACCCGCTTTTGTATCAACCTCATACTCCGAATTCAAATGCCCTACACCTTTTACGTTGCTTTCGACCCAGACGTAACTCGCCGCGGCTGCACTGCCTATTACACATATCAGCCCAAAGATAACCATCGCTGCTACAAGCATTGTTAATCTCTTTTTCATATTTTTCTTCTTTCACCCCCTTTCTCATTATACATTTCTTACTGATATACACATTACCCCTTTCCATCCCATTAAGCTCTTACACTCTCTGACACATCAATAGGCCCCAATAACCCAACGTTTATTCTATTTAGCCTGCCAGATTCAATATTTTCAAGCACACGATTTAACGGTTCCGCAAGAGAGTATACAGATTTTGGCGGACTTTTCCACAGGAAGTAGAAAGATAACTGTTCTAAAACATCTTTAAAGCTCATTCCATCAAAATACAACCTTAGATATTGCAATAGGTTATAAATCAAAGAGAGCAAGAAAATATAGCCGTAATTGCTTTCTTTTTTCTTGAAGTTGTTCCCTTCAATGCCCAAATGTGATTTCAGCTATTTATTAGTCTGCTCAGTCGATGTCCTCTCTATATATTCCATTATGAGCGTTTCTGGCTTAGCATTAAGGGATAGAGAGAATAGAGGGATAAAGTCGTCATATCCTTCGCCACGTACCAAAAACAGGTTTCCCGCCGTCCCTTGCCAAATGCACCTTTTGAAAGGGTACATAATATAACTTTCACCATCTATCCCCAGTCGAATCGGTTTAATATCGTTCAAAATGTCTTTTTTTCTGGATTTGACGCCAAATCGGGTGACAACGAAATTTGAGTTCAATCGAGTTACCACTTTTACACCTGCGTTCCTTGCTTCTTTCATGAGTTGCCCCGATTTTAAAACTGCATCGAAGATAAGCCAGACCCTTTTTTATTTTACCTACTTTTATCGCTTTTATAATCCCTTTCTGCTTAGTAAGGTGGCGTTTGTTGTGATTGATGATCCTAAAGTCGCTGATGAAGTTCAAGCCTTTATATTGGTCTACGGTGAATAAAACATCCTGTAATAACTCATAACATCCGACGATGTAATTTTTAATCGTCTTTGCACCGTAAACCGTTTTTCCTTCCCTTTTTACATATGTTGCATTGCATACCTTTGTCATACTTGTGGAATAGGAGAGGAGTTCTTGTAGAGAGATTATCCCCTTAATAAAAAGTTCCCCCAACTCCTTTAGCTGATCATAGTGAAACGAAGTGGATAAAACCAGAATTCCCTACTTTTTAGCGGCTCTTATCGATAGGTGCGGTGCTTCCAGCTTCGCAGTGACCAATTCGTACAGGCTTCTGTGTAGCGATTTATAGCTCTCTAGTGGAGTTAGAGAGGCCCATAAATGAAGAACCCTGCGGCAAGCCGCAGGGTATCAGTCAAATAATTTCAATTGCCTCAAATCCTCTCTCGGTTTACCTTGTCTTTCTATGTATCTCTCCACTGTCCTCCAGTTTGCCCTCTCCCCTACAGTCGCAACATAATATCCATCTGTCCAAAACTCCCCACCCCATAATTCCTTCTTTATCGTCGGCTTCCTCCTGAAAACCTCCCTCGCTGTTATGCTCTTGAATATCCGTACTATCCCCCAGGGTGATACCTTTGGGTGCGCACTGCAAAGTATATGGATATAATCTCTGTCCATCCCCAACGCTTCAAACTCTATCGCATACCTCTCTTGTATCCCTATCGCTGTCTCTTTTATTATCTCCACTACTTCCTCTTCTAATAATGCCTTCCTATACTTAACTGGAAACACTATGTGATAATGTATCTGCCATGCACAAGGATACCCTTTCTTTACCTCACTCTCTTTCTTTATCCCTTTAACCATATATAACAACTCTACTACATAAGGTAACCCTGTGGCAAGCCACAGGGAATTCTCAAGTTAAATTGTTCCATATTAATCTGTTCCCTTTCTTATCCATTAGAAGAGGTGGTTATTAAAAGATATCGTATGATGTTTGGTCAATTGGATATGGGGAGATCAGTTTCTTATACTATATTCTTTAGTGAGGGCAACTGTATATATCTTTCGTATTCTTTTGTTTGTATGTGGATCTGAACATCAGCAAATTTAACAGCTCTACAATCACGACTTTAAAAGATAGGATAAAAAAAAAATAAAAAAAAGAAAAAAATATTTTTTTTCGTGCTTTCTCCTGTTTCATCTCGTCGACGAGTATAACTTATTTAGCTTAGCAGCTTGTCTTAGCCTATGGGCAGCCTAACCAGTCTCCAAGTCCAGGTTGAGTACAATTAAACCCAATCTCAATTGTCTTCTCTATCTGGAACTGTCCAATAGTCTCCTCTTTACCGTAAGCAATTGTGTGATGATGGTTGCCTGGATCCTTAGCTGCGAATCCTATGTGCGATATACCGAGTACATCTGCCGATACTGTCTGCATTATTGATAACTCAGGCCCGTCTACAAGTGTCCAACTGAGATTTCCTGTATTGGCAGTAAAACCCTTACCATATGTCACAACGGTTTCTTTCTTCTGCAATTTCTCACATTGCACGAAGTTAGCGTCTGTAACTGCAC
>QBUN01000206.1 GCA_013180565.1 Candidatus Methanophaga sp. GoMg3.2
GCATCCCGGTGAAAGCGCGTGCTGAATTGCCGTTCATGTCAGTCCCGTAGCGCTCTTTGAACATTTGATTTACCGTACCTACGAGCGGTTTAGTCGCCGCTAAATCGCGGGACCATACTTCCCTGGTGAGGATGTAATTAGCATCTGCACCGAGGACATGTATGAATTCGGGATCATTAAATCCGCCGCTATCTGCCATAATGGCGCCCGGGCAGAAATTCCGCGCCTTATAGGTCTGCATATAGAGAACGGCATCATTGAGATAGGACGCCTGCATCACTACATCTGGCTGGGCATCTTTAAGCCTCCGAACCTCACTGCGTACATCTGTGGTATCTGAATCGTAAGAGATGCGCTCTACTACCTGATAGCCATATTCACGTGCATACTGCTCCTCGTACTCTGCGATTTCGTTGCCCCAAATTGAGTTTTCCGTTACTAGTCCTAACGTCTCTACCCCTATGCCCTTTGCCTTCTGAGCATCGTTAAGAAACACGTAAAAGTTCCGAACGAAAGTTTCCTCGTTTGGTGTCGTCCTGAAGAACCAGTTAAGCCCTTGCCGGGTAAGACTGGGTGCAGTCGCTTGATCAGCTAAGAAAGGTATTCCCTTATCTTCAGCGACCTGACACACCTCAGCGGCGACTGCGCTCTTATAACAGCCAATTAATGCGACCACATTATCCTCGTTGATTAGCCTCTTTGCCTCGGACTTACCTGGCGCAGGATAGCCCTGGCTATCGCCAAAGACAAGCTCGACCTTAGCACCATTGAGTGAATCAATACCCTTTGATCTTGCCAGAGGGAGATCCAGGTCATACTCATTATTGATTATATCAGCAGCAAACAGGACACCATTCTTAACATCGGCGCCAGTTGCAGCTAAAGAGCCAGAAAGGGGGTATATTGCACCGAGTTTTACGCTTTCTTCTCCCTCATCAACACAACCCGCCATCCAGGCAAGTGAAGACATCAGAATGACGATCAGAATCGCACCAATAAACCTTTTTGTTATCATTTCTCAGCCGTTATATCTAGTCTACGTTTTATGATAAAAATTTTAATTAAAAAGCTTTTATAGTTTGACATTTAGATAAGTATGAGGAAAGTTATAAAAAGAACTTTATACTAGAAGGGGGTGAAAAAAAATAAATGAAAAAGAAAATGAAGGCGGGACTAGTAGTCGCAATCGCAGCAGTCATGATGCTTTCGAGTTATGCTGCTGCATTGAGTCAAGATGAAATAGCTGGTCTGATGCTTAATGCGTCAGAAGTAGATACCTACAAGTTTGACATGAACATGAACATGACGACGGAGATGCTGATGGGCAACGAAACTAATGCTACTGAACCAATGGTAATGGTAATGGTAGGCAATGGGAGTGGCGTAGTGGATAACATAAACAAATCAATGATGATGGTGATGAGTACGTGTATGAACATGAGTGGAATTATGGAAGCGAACACAAGTGTGAACACGAATGGGAACCTAAGTGAAAACGTAAGTTTGGATATGCCAGAACCAATATGTATGGAAACGGAGATGTACATCATCAATAACACCATGTACACGAAGATGGACATGAGTACCATAGTGCAGAATTTCTCATTCTGGCTAAAATCAGAAATGACAGAGGAAGATTGGGTATCTGAGGACCTACTGGGACAGCAAATGGAGCTACTGAATTACTCGAACGTGACGCTTTTAGATGATGAGGAAGTGAACGGCGTAGATTGTTATGTGCTAAAAATCGTGCCTGACACCGAAAAGTTCTGGGAGATCATGGTGAATCAATCGATAATGGATCAATTAGGACCGAGCGCGGAAATGCAAAACACATCTGACGTTCTCAACCAGAGTCTAAGTAATACGACCATAACAGAATGGATAGCAAAGGATACTAAGTTCGTGATGAAGGCAGTAGCGGCAATGGATATGACGATGAGTCCAGATACTGAAGAGGAAGCTAACGTTGCGATGGACTATACGATGACATTCTACGATTATAACGTGCCAGTAACGATAGTGTTGCCACCAGAGGCTGAAAGCGCTGTAGATATTAGTGACATGCTAGGTATGCTACCGGGGATGAATGAAACCGATATACTACCTGGCGGAAATGAAACTGATAGTCTACCGGGCGGAAATGAAACCGAGAAACAGCCTTGAATAGATCAACCCAAGACATAAGGAGGTAAAGAGGACTCTTTCCTCTTTTTTTAATATTTTTGATTTCTGCAGTCAGATTTGTTTAAATGGACGATTGAAAAAGAAAATGAAAGTGGGACTAGTAGTTGTAGTTGTAATTGTAGCAATCATGATGCTTTCAAGTTATGCGGGTGCATTGAGTCCCGAGGAAATAAGAGATATGGTGCTTATTAATTCGTCAGAAGTAGATGCCTACAAGTTTGACATGAACATGACGATAGATGTGCTAACGGGCAATGAAACTAATGTAGTAACTGAACTGGCAATGGGGGACAATGGGAGTGGCATAGTGGACATCATAAACAAATCAAGGTGGATGACGATAAGAAGGTGTATGAACCTGAGTGAAATTATGGCTGAGAACACAAGTGGGAACACGAAGGGGAACATAAGTGAAGACTCAAGTTCGAATAGGTCTGGAACAATATGTATAGAGATGGAGATGTACCACATCAATAACACTATGTATCTGGGGGACCTGGGTTCAATGCTGCCATTTGATATGTCACTATGGATAAAGTCAGAGATGTCAGAGCAAAATGGGGCATCACAGGACCAACTAGGAGCGCAAATGGAGCTACTGAATTGCTCGAACGTGACGCTTTTAGAAGTTGCGGAAGTGAAAGGCGAAGAGAGTTATGTGCTAAAAATCGTACCTGACAGCGAAAAGTTTTGGAAGATCATGATGGATCAATCGTTGATGAATCATCCATTGGTGGGTCAATTCGAAATGGGCAAGAAACTGCAAAACATCTCAGACGTTGCCAACCAGAGCATAATGAATGTATCTATGTCATTATGGATAGCAAAGGACACGAAGTTCGTGATGAAGTCGGTAGCGACAATGGAAATGATGACGGTAAGTCCGGATACGGAAGAGGAAACTAGAATAGCGATGGACTACGAGATTGGTTTCTACGATTATGACGTGCCAGTATCGATAATGTTGCCACCGGTGGTAGAGGATGCTATTGATATTGACGAGATATTGGGTATTGATTTTAAGGCCATAGTGGGTATTGATTTTGACGACATACTCGATATGCTGCTTCGGGAAAATCAACCCAACCCCTAGGGATATAAGCGAGACTCTTTCCTCTTTTTTTTAATCCCGCAGTTGTTTATGACTACAGTCTATTTCACCTTCTTTACCAGGCCATGGGAATGTATAAGATTTCGCGAGTCTGATATGCAGTAAGTACGGATGGGTTTGACTTCCTTCGTTTTGATAATTTTTAAACAAAAACACGCATAACTTCTGTTTCCGGTTCAAGAGAAGTAATAGAGTATGACTTGAGTATAGCAGGGACTATAGTGGCTTCACCGCGAGTGCGGGTGGTAACAGCACCATTTTGGGCTTGAGCTTTCATTGAACCTTTCATTACGATTAACATGCAAAATCCATCTTTAACCTCTCCTTCCACTTTCTCTTTCTTATTCAGCCGGATTGATTGTAAGTCAAATAACTCGGGGATGCTAATTAAGCTTTCTATCTGAGCATCCTCTGTTGGTTGTGCTTTAAGGACATCTGGTTTTCCATACTTAAAAGAAAGAGAAGCTAAGAGAGCAGTAATATCTACTAATTTAGTTGTCTTTCCAGCTCTTATTGTATCATCACCTGAACTCATTACTTCTATAAATTTTCCCCTTATATCTGAATGTGGATGGTCAGCAGGGTTCAAAATACCTTGACCATCATTTAAATAAATCATATTAAGGTATTTATCTATGATTTCGTCTCTTTCTTCCTCGGGTCTACTTAAAGCTTGGGCAAAGTCTACCAGCACAAAAGCTTCTTTGAATGTCCATTTATTCCGTTTATCTTGCATAAACACATTAAACTCTTCTGCATACTGGTTAATCAGTTCCTCTCTAATCTCCCTGCTTACTGTAAGTTTACGAGTTCTTAAATAGACCTCAAGAAATTTGTCTAAATCAAAAAGATATTCATAATCACCGAGCAAAATCCCCTTTTTACCTCCCGTTCTTTGTAATGCTTCATTATACCTTTGCTCAAATCCCGGCACATCACTTTTTAGTTCTTCAAACGGTTTAAATCCATTTAACATGGTCAGCCCTCCCTTATCTATGGCAAACTGAGCTTCAATCTTGAGATTTGCATCCG
>QBUN01000205.1 GCA_013180565.1 Candidatus Methanophaga sp. GoMg3.2
TAACTCAGTGGGATTGGGTAGAATTAGATGTAAAATTCAAGGAACGGTATGGAAATTTGAGGGTAAATATGGTATTGCTAGTGGGTAATTCTTTATGTCTTTTAACCGACAAAAATGATATAAAAAAAAGCCTAACAAACATCAAATCTATCCTGGCGCCCGGGGGCGTACTTCTTATTGATGAAAGAAATTTTGATTATATTTTAGGTGATATAGATAAAATCTTGGAAGATCCGATTTCTAATTTCAGATACAACGGGGATGTTATATACTGCGGGGATTTAGTTAGAGGAGTCCCGACGGATAAACCAGAAGACAAAGATATTGTGGTTTTTTCTTATTATAGGATACCTCAATCAGAACAGGAGGAGATGGATAGCTATAAAATACTAGAGCGAAACCTTATTGGTAAATTAGAGATGTATCCATTCAAAAATAATGAATTGAAAAACCTGCTCGAAAGTGTGGGCTTCGTAAATATTAAAACATATTCAGATTTTGAAGAAGGGTATAATAAAAACGCTGACTTCTTTATTTACGTTGCCGAAGTACCCTCGACATAATTACATTGCAAACTGAACTTGTTGCTCACAACTCACCGCTTATTAACGTTCGTCCAACCTCTCAGGTTTGGACAACAGAGCGTATCAGGCTCCATTCCTTAGGCACACGCCTAAATCGTAGGACTGTTGGACATGAATCAAAGAAAAATCGCAATGCAGAAAGAATTAACAAGCAATCACTCACAACAGGTGCTATTCGCTGAAGAATTAGCAACGACAACGCCACTTTACCCCCCTTAACTCAACCCGGCAAGAATTAGAGCATAAATTCAAAATTATCCTACACGAAAAATTAAAATTAGGCTCTGTGGTCTCATACGTAGGAAATAAAACCGTCCCACTCCTGAGATGTTACAGATACAAAGAAGCATTTGCATTTGTAATGGACGTCATGAGACGATTTGAAGCGGATTCTTACGTGCATTTTGATTGGCCAGTAGAGTCCTAATATTATTTCGCTTACTATTCATAAGAGATTTCTTTTTCATAAACTTACCACCCTTTCACTCCACTCGATGAACATTCCAAGCGTGTTCTCACATCTCATTTTCCTGATAAATACATCATTCGGAGTTTCAAAGTATTCCAGATCAAGTTCCCCATGGACACGGTTATTATACCACTCTGCAAACGCATAAGCAGTATCAAACCTCCACTTATGTCTTCTGTACTCCTGAAACCACCGCTCGATCTTACCGTTCGTTTGCGGATTATTCCGCTTCGATGGGATGTGTTTGACACCTCGAGCATTCAGATACTGTTTAAATCGACTTACGCCCTTCTTTTTCTTTTCACCACCACTTGCATAGAACTAACTGCCCCGATCAGTATTCACCGCAGAGATCTTCCCACGATATGCTCTCGCTATATCTTCTGCACGCTTAAACACGTCTATGGCGTTGTCTGTAGTCGCATTGGTAAATTCACCAACAGAGAGGATCTTCCTCGATGCGTCGTCCTCGTATGCTATTACCTGAGTCCCATCGTAGTCAAGCCAATCAGCATGCACCAGTGAAAGACTGTGCTTTCTTTCATATCTGCATCTTTTACGCTTCTTCTGCTTTTTCAGATTATGTCTTGCCAGTCCCACCTCAAGCAGATGCTGATGAATCTTGTTATGCGATATATTCCGTTTGTAGGAATAGTGTCCATGAGAAACAAATGATTAGTTATACTCTGAAATTTAGGTTATAAAGTCCTCGAATACATCAAAGTCCTTCCATATCCCGGCAAATTCCATTAACTCTTTCCTGTTCTTATCGGTAAGTCAATGGATAAGCTCGCTGAAGCTCTTCCCTTCCATCTTTTCCACTTTTGACCTTCTATACCCATCTTCTGTAATTGTTATTGTTTTTGTCCCCATGTTTAACTTTATAAAGGTCTGGAACGTTAAATTAATAAAATTTATTAATCATATAAAGAATTACGAACGAATGAATAATAGAAAGAAAGGAAAGCTATCGATAAGAGCTGTTTTAAAGGAACGGAACCCGACGCTCTACGCCAGACTATTGAGCTTATGGGACGCAGCGCACGAGCTCCAAGAACGACAGCAATCTAAAGAACATCATCAGCAAGGTACCCTGCATTGCTTAATGGTAGAAGAAAATCTAGGTAAAATCATACCTGATGAAGAAAAACATGACCTCTATTCTCCTACTGAATTATTCTTATTGTCGGTTGCTGCATGTTACCATGATGCAGGAAAATCTGAGGATTTTAAGGAAAATCACGCATCGGTGGTAATGAAAGATATTTATTCCCATCCGGAAAAATATCATGTCAGCGATCCGGAAGGAAAGGTTCTTAGTTATATCATTGGCTCTCATGATCTTGATCATATCTTCGATGAAACTCCTGAAATATACACAATAGCAAACGAAGATATTCATGTCAGGATTCTTTCAGCATTATTCAGGCTGGCGGATGTTTTGCACACGGATTACTCGAGAATTCCCCACATCAATGTGGGAGATGCTAAAGAAGAGGATGATAAGACAAAATTCAGAAGACTGGTGAAGGGATGGGGTTTTAAAGGCGATTCTCAAATTATACTCACTGCTACTCCAGAGGATTCAGAAGATATTGACATTATTGCAGAGGGAGCATCCATGACGCAGGATCAAGTTGAAGCGGTAGCTCCCGTTTTGCGGTTACATGGATACCCTTATGAAATACAGTATTCTTGCGATGATCGTGGAATGATATGGGAAGCAGAAAAGGAAAATGCACGCACCATCATTGAGATGGATTACTATACGGAAGATGATGCAGACATTTTTAAAGGGAGGGAGAGGGAAATCGAACAACTTCATCAAAAGATAAATGGAAAGAAGAATATTTCTTTACTCATCGGAAACTCGGGGATAGGAAAAACCTCATTAATACGTGCCGGCTTATTTCCAAGACTCGAGAAAATGGGCTGGAATTATATATGGACAAGAGTTTTGAACCCCAATCCGGTTGACGGTGTTCTGAAAGATATCGATGCGTATATGAATGAGAGTTCTGATGATCTACTCTCAAGCATTAAGAAATTATCGGAGAAAAACAAAAAAACCATTATTGCTATTGACCAATTTGAAGATGTGGTCAGATCACCACAGCCCATTCAAGAAGAAATCGGGACTATACTATTACATATTTACAGTCGGGCATTCAAACATGTCCATGTTCTTATAGCTTACAGGGGTGATTATGAGCCGGAAATAAATGCTTTTCTCACCAATGTCGGGATAACGCATCCACAACGATCTTCTCTTCTCGGGCTTGATGCACAGATTGCTGACGAAGTCATCAGAAATATATTTGAGATAAATACCGTAGGAATTACTGATGAACTACTAACTAGGATTGTTCATGAACTGGAAAAAGAATCGGAGCATGGCAGATTGTATCCGTCTTTTATTCAAATAGTCGCCAGCAGCCTCATTAATCTTGCAAAGTCCAATGATAATAACATCATAACCGAAGATCTGTATCAAAATCAGGCCATCAGCGTTGATAGGATCATTGGAACGTATCTTCTCAACCGGCTGAATGAGTTTGGCGATGATGCCTCCGCAAAAAGGAAAAATGCAGAGCAAATATTAAAAGAACTTGTACGAGACGGTGCAAAAGAACAGAAATCAAAAAATGAACTTGAACACATCCTCGACATTTATGGTGATGAGCTTCAGGAATTACTTGATGGGTTAGTTGACAAAAGACTGATAAGGCATCTTGAAAACGAGAACTATGAAATTATCCATGATTATCTTGCTTTACGAGTGGAAGAGATGATCGAAGATGACGAGCGTACAATCAGGAGTGTGCGGGATATCTTACGCACAAAAGCACAGCATTACCCGTTCATGCCCACACCTTCCCTTCTTGAATCCAACGAAATGACTCTATTATATACATTGAGAGATTCTATCAGGCCTACAATTCAGGAAAAGGAATTACTAATCTTTAGCTATTTAGCAGAAAATGGACCTGCATTATGGTGGATAAAAGAAGATGGGAAAAAAGTCTATCGGAATATCATACAAAAAGCATTATCAAGTCCTATTTCAAGTGTGGGACAAGTAGCGGTTGCTGCTTATGGGAAATTAGTCACCCATGAAGACATGCCAGACGTAAAATCCATGCTCAATGACCCCGATGAAAATGTGAGACTAGCGGCGGTTCTTGCGTATGGAAAATTAGGTACCCATGACGACCTGCCAGACGTAAAATCCCTGCTGAATGACCCTGATATGCTTGTGAGACACGCAGCGGT
>QBUN01000204.1 GCA_013180565.1 Candidatus Methanophaga sp. GoMg3.2
AAGCTTTCGGCTCCACATCCGGTGGAATCAAGTTTCAGACACTTTTATTAAACACATTTATAATTTGAGAAGAGTACGTGCGCAAATATGCAAAAGATCAAATCATAATTGTGGATCAGTGGTTGTGCTAGGGTATGGGCTATTTGGTTCTCCTAAAATTCCCTTTCAAAAAATTTTGGGATATGGGAAGAGGGCTATACTTATATCACTAGAAAATTCGATTGTGCCGCCCGCGGGTAAAAACAGCATTTGGAGAAGAGGGAGAGGTAGAGCACGTGGATTTGGGAAACAGGGAAGTAACGGCAAAGAGTGGCAAGAAATATCCATACGACTATCTTGTACTCGCAACTGGGTGCAGAGCAGATGTGGAAAGCGTTCCGGGACTTTCAAACGATTTTAATACATTCTATACGTCGTTAGAGGACGCTTTTAAACTTGGAAAGTCGGTAAAATCTTTCAATAAGGGGCACATAGTCATCATGACGCCGCAAATGCCTATTCCTTGCCCGGGAGCTCCGGGTAAGTTCACTATACTGCTGGACTCTTACTTGAGATACGTTAGAGGCGAGGAAGTGCGAAAGGACATAGAAATCAGCCTCTTGTGGCCCACAGAACTCTTGGGACCACAGGCATATGACGACGTAGCGACTCCATTACTCGAAAAGCAGAATATCAAAGTTGTAAAGAACTTCGGGCTTTCGGAGGTAGATGAGGGAAAGAAGGAAGTCGTAGCGGCGAACGGAGAAAGGACAAAATATGACCTTTTAATTATAATGCCGCCGCACAAATGCACACAGGCGTTAGTGAATTCCAAGATAAACGACGAGAAGGGCTGGATACCGATAAATAAGAATACGCTGCAGTATCAAGGCGCCGAAGCGAGCTACGATGAAGTTTTTGCCATTGGCGATGCGGGTCCGGCGGAGATTATCAAGACGGGCATAGGCACACACTACCAGTCATTGATAGCGGGTCAGAACGTGATAAATGACATTCGAGGGAATGGCGAGGGCGCAAAAGTGTCATACATGGGAGAAATGGGCTGCCCCTTAGTGAGTGCTGCGTACACACCCTACAAGAGGAGAAGCATACATCCCGACGTGGAGTTATGGTAGGCCGCTCGAACCGTTCAAGGCAATAAGACTCGGCTGGTTCCTCTATCGGATGTATTACTACATTTACTGGGATGCGGGGCTTAAGGCACTTATGTAATAGGGGAAAAGGGTGAAAAGAAGAAAGGGGAGAAGAAAAGATGGAAAAGGAAAAAGAGGCAATCGCGCTTGATTTAGATCCTTCCGACTACGATGCGCTGGTAGAAGTACTAACCGTAGTCAGGTTTCTGCGAGATTATATGAATGACCAGATGCTGCATGACATATCAGAGATTATGTGCGTCCTATTCAAGCTGACGGATGCAATGGCGAGCACTGATTTGATTGACATAATGGGAAGGGGACTACAAGACCCTGAACTGGACAAGGCATTGCTGAATCCGCCGGAACTTGGCACATGGGGTCTTATCGGAGCGATGAAGGACGAGGAAGTGCGAAAAGGGATGGGAATAATGATGGCGCTGCTTAAAGCAATCGGGAAGGCTTCTACTGCTTGAACGGGAGCCTACTTTTCTTTTTTTTGTTTATTGCGCCGATAGAATCGAAGCTTTTGTTGGCTGGCATCGAACTTGCTGTCTTCAATCACTTAAGCGAACCCAAGTCTGCTGAATCTGTTGCAGATGCAATTGGCAGCCACCCGGGGAACACGAGGCTGTTTCTGGACAGTCTCGCAGCAAACGATCTGATACGGGCATCTGCGGCACTCAATTTTCTAAAAGACAATCTGGACTCGTTTCTCACGAAGATATTTGATGCTCTGAACCCCAACGGCATCTTCATCACTCTCTCTGACGGCTTGACAGACGAACGGACGAAGCCAGAGCTGATGGTTACTGGCTGGCTCTCGATGGCGCTCACTGCTCAGGACATGGGTTTTGATCAGGGCATTATCGCGCATTCCATGTTTCGGGTCGGGTTCAGATTGGTGCGTTCACGCACGCTGGAGATGCCGATGGGTCCGATGGACCTTGATATCGGGCGGAAATATGCTGAAAAACTATCATTCCCAAAATCATGATACCCACCCTTTATTTAATACATATGTTGGGCACATATGAGCGGTACAAACGATGTTTTTTCCAAAAATCCTAACCTTGTTCGGCTTTTTATCCAAAACCGAGTCTTTTTAGGGCGTGATTTATATGCCCCTAACAACAAACCCTTTTTGTAAAGAAAAAGGCTTTACCGAAAAAGATAGTTTCAAACTTTCCGTAAACGCTTTTTTTCTAAGGAAATGGTTTAAAAGAAAACCTGAGCTAAAAGAGAAAAAGAGAATGTTTTTAGTCAAGGTTTTTACCGGAGGTAAAAAAGTTGTTTAGGATGTGAAAAGAAAAAATGAACAAAACAAAAAGAAGATTAAGTGCTATTGTAGTGCTGACAAGCGTTTTAGTATTGGGCGTTCTTGCACTGTCAACGGGAATTGCAAGTGAAGATTCGACTATATTTAATGGTTGGAACGGGACGTGGCTTAATGTCGGAACGATGCTTGACGATCCTGCTATGGACACGGTTTACGCAGCCATGACCGATGCAGCAAACGCAGCAGCAGGAGATGGTACCTTTACTACCAACGATGCTAAGAGCTTCTTGTACGCAATGCATAAATCGAATTTCGGCGATTTGGGAATAGCTGGAAACACGGTCACCTATTACAACACAGACAAAACGGTTAAATGTGAATGTGAATACGAAAGCGCAGGTATAGAGACAGTTGCATTCGGAGAAGAGGAATTTAACTGGTACAAGTTCGCGCTTACGTCGGAAGATACAACTTGTCCCGAGTATAGGTATCTCATTTTTACTGAGGTACATTCTCACGAAGAGGGCATGGTTCACTGGCACATGAGATACGGTAATAGCAGTTTTGATGACCTGATCAACAATACGAACTATGCGATGTGGTATCCGACCTTTGCTGTAGAAGGTACCACAATGGAAAAAATAGCTGACGGATATGCGGAAGGAGCTGAGATGATGGGGGCCATGATGCTTGCAGGTCAAAGTCCAAGTCTTAAAGACCCATGGGAAAACTGTGACCCCGCGTTTTTACCTGCTGAGATAATAAATATTTCGGGGACATACGCGAAAACAGGTGAAGGCATATTCCTGGATCTTGAGGGGAACTTCATACCCGATTTCCTTGAACAAGTAACAGGAACGCATACCATTGAGCAACACGGCTCATTGCTTAAGGTAACAGATGATGAAGGAACTATATCTCAAGGCTCTACGCTAGGAAACAATATAATGCTCGCGAATGCGGGCTATGCGGAAGTAGAAGGTATAGGCAAAATAGGTTTTGAATCTGTTGCTACAGGAAAGATAGAAGAAGGAACGCATGGGCCTGAGATTTTCCTGAATTGGATATGGCGCATATATGACAGCGACGATAATTTGCTGTTTAACGGTGCTGGTACCCAAGTACTGAAGCGGACAGGAGAGTGACCCGTCAAGACGAATATCCGTTGATGGGCGCAAAAGAGAAATAGATATTGATGTGCAAGTGGAGGGGCAGATGTAAGGCATTGCATCTGTTCCTTGCTTTTTCTTTTTCTTGTGAATAAAAATCCAAAATAATTTCTTGATTTCGGCGAGACTACATGTTTGATCAAGATAGAAGTGTTTAATTATAGGCTCCCCTAATAATATTATGCATACCATGCTAAGTAGAAAAGCGGAAGACTATCTCGAAGCGATTCTGAACATCACAGAAGAGAAGGGATATACAAGGGTAAAGAGGCTGTCCCGCAAATAAATTATAGGACTTTATTGTACATAAAGACAATGACGGTAAATCAACATAAATCGGAAATTCATGACACTTCACGAGTTAATACGAATAAAATCTTAGAGAATTGTTACCTTAGATGCAACATTAGCTACCAAACCCTCAATATTACATAAAGCAGCCACACTACTACCTAATTTACCCCACATCACCCTTAGATTATGAGCTGTGCATACAAGATTATGCTCCATCCGCACGTTTTCTATCCCTCTTGTATGAAACTCCCGAAACTTTAGATTTTGCTTAATGTTGCCGAAAGGCCATTCAACAGTTTCTTTACGCTTCTTGTATTCCTCTTTCCCTTTCTCGGAACACATTTTACCAGCCATCCGCCTACGTTCTGCCTCGTAGTCATCACTTGT
>QBUN01000203.1 GCA_013180565.1 Candidatus Methanophaga sp. GoMg3.2
GGAGGGAATTATGATGATTTCATGATCAGAAATATTGGGGTTACGCCTTCTTCAGATGCCAAACCAACACCCACGCCAACTACGGAGTGCGGGACGTTTTGGGTAGGTGTCCAAGAGCTCTGGTTCGATGAACATCCTGAGTCCATCATCGGCAAACTTGAAACGTTTGATTTTGATAACGATGGTTCAGAAGATAGAATTGTTTATACTTTCGAGCCAGAAGAGGTTGCAGAAGATCTCTTTTTGGTCAGAACCATAGAATTCAACAAGACGGATTCAGAACTATTCGAAGGGAAGATAGTGCTGAAGTTCGAGAATAAAGGTGATAAGCCGATAGAATACTCACATATAGAAGAGATTCCAAAATCATTTGCAGAAAGCGTTGATGACCTTGTGTTCTCCATACCGCCTGATGAAATTATTGACCCCGACCCGAAAGTAAGGTGGAACATGTGGAGCGGTACGAAGAGCATACCTGTATTTTTTATCCTATATTGTAGCATAGTGGAGCGGATAGACTTAGAAGAAGAAGAGCCTTTTTGCACAGTTAAAATTTATTATGGTCTATTGGATTATTGTGTGAGGGAATGCAACAAGAGGAGTGGGACAAGTAGAGACTATTGTTTGCTACTTCTGGCGGAAGAGTTTAAAGCCGCAGAGCCCACCTATGTCTGTGACGAAATCGAAAACGAAGATCTTAAAAATCTCTGTCTCGGGAGAGTTACCGGCGATAAAAAATATTGTGAAAAGATCAAAAACGAAGATTTGAGGACGTTATGTTTGGGTCAAGAGGAAGAAGAGGAGGAAGAGGTCACCACCACACCGAGCACAGCACCCACGATAACTATCCCCCCAGGCGTCCATCATTTCGGTGATCAAACCTTTACCGATTGGAAAGTCCAAAGCCCTGAAGGGATAGAATATACAATACCATTTAGTTTAGCTACTGTGCCTGCAAGTGCAGATTTAACATTAAATGTCTTCCAGACAAACTACAATAATCCGGTGCTTGTGAATGGGCAGGAAGTGGGTTTTTTATGTATACACACATCCGAAAGTTGGGTAAAATGCAGAATTTCAATACCCGGTTCTGCCCTCCAAATTGGTTCAAATACAATAACTATACGAGCCGGGCGCAGAGGAACAAATTATGATGATTTCATGATCAAACCGTAATTGCGCAATAAAAGGGGGAGTTAGAGAAACATTTTGAAAGAAAGGTTTTTTAGATATTTGCCCACTAGCTTGCGGTATAAATTCTTATCCCAAAACTCTCTAACTCTTAAACTCTCAACTCCCGCTCAAACATGCGCCCAATTATCCTTCCCGTGACGTCAATACCGCACGCGAGTTTTATACCTTTCCCTGAAGGTGTCGCATTGACCTCAAGCACAAACAATCCTTCTTCACCTTCTATCAAGTCAACGCCCGCGAAGTCCGCACCTACTGTCTTTGCCGCATTTACAGCCAGTGCTCGCATCTCCTCTGTTAGGTCACACTTAAGTGCTGTCCCGCCCTGACTCAAGTTACTAATAAACGACCCAGTCTGCGAAATCCGGTAGATAGCACCTAATGCCTCTTCGCCAACCACAAATACTCTTATGTCGCGTCCTGGATTAGGCACGAACTGCTGCAAATAAAGCACACCCCGTTCTTTCAGTAGCGTTGTGAGTTTCTGCTTCATGTCGGGCTGAGTGCTTTCAAGCTTGACTATCCCTTTACCCTGGCTGCCGAAGATAGGTTTTGCGACTACATTTTCAAGTTCTTTTGTTGTTTTCAGCGCGACATCCAAATCGGAAGTGACTACTGTGTGCGGGATAGGGAGCTGTGCCTGTTTGAAGAGATAAAAGGAGAAGAACTTGTTTGCTGCGTTCCGGATTGCTGTGGGCGAGTTCATAACCGGTATATTCGCAATTTCAAATTGCCTGAGCAGATCGAACTTAAAAGAAATCTGCTCCAGGGCGAAACTGATGCCCACGTCTCTGACAACGATCGCGTCGAGTTCTAATATGTCTTTTAAATCGGTACTGAAGATAGAAAAATCGGAAGTTGAGACGGAAACGCTTAAAGTAGAGAGGTTAATTGGTACGGCGTTCGCGCCTCTTTTACGAATGTTCGTCAAGAACGCGTTCGCAGTCCAGTCGTCCGGATCGGTTATAATAACGCCTATGTTTGCGGTTTTAGTGTTCTGGTCGGGATTCTGCATTTTGGTTTTTTTTTTCAAATCCCAATCCTCGCCATGCCTGTGATGAATTGATATCCGTGGGTATGTGCATTGGGGTTTATTTTTCCATTTCTAAGCCATTTAACCAACTAAGCATATCCTCGATAAGCTGTTCAGATTTTCTATTCTTTATTTCAGATTTTTTTAGGCAATCATCAATTTCTTTTAACGTTACATAAGATCTAACAAATGAGTGGGCATTTTTTTCATCAATCGCTCTGAAACCTTTCAAAGCCAAAGCAATTCTAAACAGATTTGGATGAGAAGGATCAAGGTATTCTTTAACCCACTCTTTTAATTTGGTTGTTACAATTTTAATTTTAGAGATTTTTTTATCACCATCCCCTAAAAGAGAACAATCAGCATATTCAAAAATTCCAATAAGGCGTAGTCTTTCTCCAATATCTTCATTGTCTTCATTTAAACGATTTATTAGTGCATGTCTAATCTTAATATCAGTGAAAGTTTTTGGAATATTTAAATTTATCTGAAATATACCCCAAAGGAAGTGATTTGCATGGTCAAAATAAGAGTTTTCTACTTTTTCTGCTAAATCAAAATCATCAATTATTCTACTATATCTATCAGATAAATCTTGATCATCCGAAATGTTCCATGCAATGTAGCCTAAATCTTTCAAATCAGATTCCTTTAGTTTTTCTGTTAAATCAAGTTGTTTAATTAAATCAAAAATATAATTTGATGATTCAACATCATTTCTCTTGATATTCACAATAAAATGGTTTATATATTGCAGAGTGCTCTCTTCTATTTTCCGGATTAATTTGTTTTGATTCATTTGTTTAATTTGGTCTATTATGAATCTCGAATTTGATTCAGGCTCGTTTGAGGTGGTATTTGCTCTGTCTATGCTTAAAATTAGCATACTTATATCGTTCAATGAACCTTCTTCCAATTTTTGGATTAAGTTAAATGGTGGCTTAAGTTCATCTATTACAAATTCTGGATTGCCATTGACATCATTTATATTTTTAATCAGAAGCGGTATAATATCTATTGTCGCATCTTCTAATTTTTGGGATAGATTATCAACTTCTTTTAATTTCTCAATAACACCTTTTTTATATTAATGTTTGTAATGTTTATTAATTAAGAGCGAGCATGAAAGTCGTATTTTCTATAGGCGGCATATATTTCGCAGATGCAGCACGCATAAAAGCACTTGCTGGGGTCTTAGATGAGCTTGCGGAATCATACACCCTATATGTAGTCACCGGCGGTGGAGCGATAGCGCGCGATGGCATAAATATAGCACGCGATTTAGGCGCGAACGAAGCCTATTGCGATTATGTCGGCATAGCGGTGACGCGACTAAATGCGAAATTGCTCATAACTGCGTTAAAAAACGCGAATCCGGAACCGTTTTCCGATTATAAAGAAGCGGCTGCGATGCAAAAAGACAATAAGATAGCAGTAATGGGCGGTGTAAGCCCCGGACATACAACCGATGCAGTAGCTGCGATCCTCGCTGAATACGTAGATGCAGACCGTCTCATAGTTGTGACCTCAGTAGACGGTGTCTATGATGCCGACCCACATGTTTATCCGGACGCGAAGAAATACGACCGGCTCACGGCAAAGGAACTCGTAGCGCTGACAATGAAAAAGGTGCTAAAAGCAGGGTTGCAAATTGTTATAGATCCCGTTGCTGCGAAGATAATAGAACGGAGCGGAATAGAGACTATCGTTATTGATGGCCGCAACCCACGTAACATTACCGGTGCCGTTCACGGCGATCATCATGGCACGGTAATCTCGTGAAGAGATAGCGGACAGCCCGTTATTCGGATGTCGCGAGTCCGACATGTCGCATAGGATTAAGCACTTTAATACCAAGCGCAGCCGCTTTCTCTTCTATCACTTCCCGTTTCCGTCTCCCTACTGTTGCTGCAATCCGCACAGCTACTTCATCTATTGGATCTGCCTTAGCGAGGTCATTTGGATTAAAGATAAGCACTTCGTGCATTCCTGACGGATGCAATCCGCGATCTTCCTTTTTCC
>QBUN01000405.1 GCA_013180565.1 Candidatus Methanophaga sp. GoMg3.2
CAGGGAGTATGATTCACCTTCAAAGGTGCAGATTCGCGTGTTTCCCGATAGAGTTGAAATCTGGAACCCTGGTTGTTTGCCATCTCAGTTAACCATAGAAGATCTGAAAAAAACGCACCCATCCATACCAGGCAACCCATTGCTCTTCAGACAATTTTATAGAGTAGCTTATGTTGAGGATGTTGGTGGCGGAACACTGGATATCATCAAAAGATGCAGAGATGCCGGTTTACCAGAGCCCAAATTTGAGGAGAAGATGGGATTTTTGAAGATATTTGTAAATATCCGGCTCATCCTCAAAAAATCCCGATAATGACTTCTCTGCGAGTTTCATCATTGCGGTGATCTCCTTTTCGTACATTAGCTCATCTTTCTTTTCCGAAATCTCGATTACATGCAGCTTTATATCCCTGACTTCTGCTTCTATGTCCATCATGTTTATTTACACCTCACTATGATAAATACTTTTCATCCATTCTACGGTTCTTTTAATTCCCTCTTCTGGTGTGACCTTAGGATCATGTCTTAAATCCCTAACTGCCTTTGAAAAGTCCATGTGTTTCACCTCTATCGGTATTGTAGAGATCTGATGCAATCACTTCATGACCTCGCCTTTTTAGCTCTCTCACTAAATTAGACCCTATAAATCCCCCTCCTCCTGTCACCAATATTCTTTGTGTTTCCATCTTATATTATTCCTCCACAATTAATTTTGAGTTTGCCAATTACTTCCTTAACTTTTAAGAGAAAAACTTTGCCACTTTTGACTATTTCCTCGCATTCTTCCTTCTTTATTTTGACCCCAACATCGTAATCCGCTTTCATCCTCATTGATTCCGCCTGCGACAACATCTGCCCCATCTTTCTTTCCAGCAAACCCGATTTGATAAATTCTTCTCCGAACTTATGAATAACCCCTTTATGACTTTTAGGATAAGTCTCCTTAATAAAAAGGAGCGCCTGAGCTGCATGAAACATCGAATAGTATGTTCTCGATACCGCTTCATTGTAAAATCCTTTATCGAAGAGGAGATCTGCAGCATCCAGCTCCTCTTCTGATTGCCTCAAATAATCTTCATACGACATGGATCGCTTCCTCCCTAACATTTCGCATAAAAATTGTGTCTCTGTTAAAATCCTCCAACTTCACAGCCTGAACAGAAATATACTCCCCTGTGTCCATTAATACATCAAATGCAAGAGATGCCAACTTCATTTGGCTCTCAAACTCTTCTCTATTCACTATGACAATCACATCAATATCTGATTCTGGCTTTGCTTCTCCTCTAACTACACTTCCATAGATTAAAATATCAATTAGTTCATCAGATAGTAATTCCTTTGCCTTTTTCACAAATCTTCTTATCGCTCTATTTCTACCATACGATTCTTTGATGCTCATGTTTCTTTTTATCTCTTTTCTCTCTATTTTAATTTGATTCTCCTACATTTAAATATTACTGTTCCTCCCTCAGTATAAGGCTTTCCGGGGTCTACACATTGCATATACGCATGTTCTTCATCTTCAGCCGTTGTCAATCCATGCTTTACAGGACACCAGTCATGCTCCAATATCAAAGCGTAATGGAGCAAGGTTGATAACGCATGCGTGCATAGCGCATCTGTCTTCTCCAAAACAATCTCCGGGTCATCTATCACTATTTTATCCCCTACTTTATATACCGGGCAATATCCCCTTATCTCATGAGCAACAATTTCTAACATAGTATCTCCTTTAATTGGAATGCTTTTCAGTAGTTATTAAAATTTTGATGATTATATTTCCTGCCTTTCCATCACAAAACGGATCCCTCCAATTTTTATCTTTGTTTAGCATAAGTTTAACACCTTCTAAAATCTTTTCTTGATTCACTCCAGCTAAAACATTACTTCCAACATTTAAAGTTTCAGGTCTTTCTGTATTGACTCTTAAAGTAACACAAGGAACTTTTAGTATGCAAGTTTCCTCCTGAACTCCTCCTGAATCAGTCAATACAAGTTTTGCATTTGCCTCTAACTGTAAAAACTCAAGGAATCCAAGAGGTTCGATTAACTCAACTCCATTTGGAACTTCTAATCCGAATTCCTTTATCCTTTTCTTCGTTCTCGGATGGATTGGATATATTATAGGAATATTGAACTCGTGGTAAACCAATACTAACCCATCTAAAATGCCATTTAACCTATTTTTAGCATCAACATTCTCCTGTCTGTGCGCAGTAACGAGGAAATATTCTTTAGTACTTAAATTGAGTTTGGTTAAGGCATCTGCATTTCTTCTTGCAATCCCCAAGTTCTGATAAACTGCATCCACAATTGTATTCCAGTAACAACGATTTTATTTTCTTCTAAGCCTTCCCTCAGCAAATTCTTCTTTGCCTTTTCCGTTGGTGCAAACAAATAATCAGAAACGTGGTCTGCTAAAACTCTGTTGATTTCTTCTGGCATGGTTCTATCATAAGAGCGCAGGCCAGCCTCTACATGACCTACTTTGATGTGAAGCTTGGAAGCGGCTAAAGCACCTGCCAGAACAGTGTTCGTGTCGCCTTCTACAAGAACAATATCGGGCTTTTCTTCTCTCAAAATTTTTTCTATGCCAATTAGCATTTTACCTGTTTCTTTTGCATGTGTGCCTGAGCCGACATCTAAATTGTATTTTGCTGCTGGTAGTTCTAAATCTTTAAAGCTATGGGGTCAAAATAGGGTTGGATTTTTAGGTTACTAAAATCCACCCACGGCATCGCATTCTACCTCTACGTGTTAAATCTGGGGCTCCTCACTAAAAAGCGATAGTGATATATAGTAGTGGAACGTTACACTACAATATGAGCTACATACGAAAAATTATTCGGCGTAATAAAAGCGGCAAAATCAAGGTCTATTACGCCGAGGTAGAATCTATCCGAGTTGGTGGAAAAGTTATCCAGCGGCACATCCGCTCTTTGGGTACTAACCCGTCTTTCCCAACTAATTTCCCTATAGGGGATGTACAGTTCTCCTATTTAGCGGTTCGGCTGATGCAAGGAGATTTGACTCCAAATGAGGTCTTTGATATGTTGGAGGGTATGGGACACCCGGTCACGCGCGACTCTCTGGAACGTATTGGTATTAACTACGATTTCGGAAAAAAAACGTTCTGTATCTACCTATTTTATCCGAAGAACTCAAAAAAATCCACAACCGATGCCCCATCTGTAAAAAAAGACTCTACGTCCAAAGAACAGACAAAAGAAACACGCAAACGAACTTTTCGTGGAAGTGAAAGACAAGTCGGGTAATGTAGTGGAAATTATGCGCGACAACAACATTGAAGAACGCAGCCACAGATGGAGCAGAATGCACATACGAAGACGAACCGGAAGAACCAGAACAACGAATGAAATGGCTCAATACGGTGCGCTAACAGCAATTTTTTCGAATTTGGAGAATGAAACTTATGTGAATGAGATACTCTCCGACGTGAAAGACTTTATTCGAGAGCTGCAGGACATCACACCTGAAGAAATCCATAGATCAAGAGAGCTGATAAGACCGTACGTACGCAAAGAACTGATACGCTCCGACAGTAAAAGAACAAATCTTCTGAAAGAATTCATAAACTTGCTTGAAGATGGATACTCAGTTGAAAGCTGGCTTACAAAACTCAACTTTTCCAACCCCATAATGACGCCATAGCTTTAAAGTGCTTGGTGCCGCGTGGGGCTGGCTGCTCGCAATAATTGTGATGCCCCTCTTAGCTTTTTATTTCCTATTTTTAAAACGAAAGTGAAAGCGATTTCAGTGGATAAGGAGCTTTTCTCCTTTTCGTTTCCTCTGCTTTTTGCTGGTATCGCAGGTTTGGTAATGGGCTTGGGCCAATACCTTTTGATAAATATGAACCTTTAAATATAAGGGAACCAAAATAAAAATAGGTGTTTGATATGATGGAAGTAGAAGAGAAAAACATGATAAGAGCGATCTTAGAAGATGTGAAAAGTCTTAAGGGCCGAGTAGAGGGGATGGAAGGGATGCTTGAAACACTCATTGAGATATACACCGATGCGTTTTACGAGGTTAAAGATGAGTATTTAGAGAAAATAGAGAAAATACGAAAGGAAGGAGATTTTGAAACATTCACGGATATCGATGATTTAAGAAGACGGATTGAGGAGTAGCAATAGATAATGCATGAATACAGTTACAGCATCGAGAAAAGATTAAAAGCAAAGTTAAAGAGAATAAGTAAGAAAGATAAGAAACTCTATGATACTGTAATGAAGAAAATAGGAGGGATAATAAGAAATCCCCACCATTACAAGCCTTTAAGGTATGACATGAAGGGTTTGAGGCGAGTTCATCTGGAGCAGTCCTTTGTCTTGGTATTTGAAATCGATGAGGAGGAGAGGATGGTTAGATTTCTTGATTTGGGACATCATGATGAAATATACAGGAAGAAGTATTGAATGTTTTCAACATTGGCATGACTTTCTTCGCTCTGTTTTAAAGGAACAAAATAGGAAGATTACGAAAAAGGAGAGGATGCAGTATCACTTATAACCCATAAGAAACAGAACATGGCCGAATACAAACTTTTCGCACAGCGCGTTGGACTCGTTGGCATCACAACCCTCATCGTGAACCTGCGTGGATTGGTTCATGATTCCAATTTTAACGAAGGACTTTAGACGAAAGCTTTATAAGTAGTACAAAGTTACTACCTATAAAGGGTGATTTCCATGACGAAAAATGTAATACAAATAAGAATGCCAGAAAAACTGGCTAAAGACATAGAAGGGCTTGTTAAAAAGGGGCTCTATAAAAACAGAACCGAAGTAGTGATAGATGCTGTTCGACATTTTTTGGGCAGTGAAAAGAAGAGCGATATAGCGTTGCTTATTGAAAGGCAGCTTATTGGAAAAAGCGAGAAAACGGGTTACAGCAAAAACGAGCTGAATGCGTTATGGGATAAGGTCAGGCAGGGTGAAGCATGGAAGAAACGTTTTGGAGAGAGCCCAGACGAAATAATGGCTACATTGAGGGCAAGAAGATGACCTTTATTGACACCGATATCTTTGTGATCGATAAGTTATTCCCAAAAGATGATAGATATGAGATAAACAAGGCATTTTTAAAAGAAGCGGAAGAAAAATCAACCTCGGTATTTAATCTATTTGAATTGCTTGGTATTGCATCCTTCAATCTAAACGGAGTAGAGTTAATGAAATTATTTAAGGGATTTGAAGAAGTTTATGGTTTGAAGATACAGTATCCTTCAACTGCTTTTATTTCGGTGAATGAATTTGTAGAGACTCTTTTTGAGGAAACATTCCAAAAGATAAAGTTAAGGATGAATTTTCAAGATGCATTGATTTTAACCGTTGCGGAAGAGTATAATTGCACAAGATTCGTTACGTGGAACACAAAGCATTTCATTGATCGCACTTACTTGAGCGTTCAAACGCCAAAAGAGTTCTTAGATTTGGGATTGAGAGATTGCTTATGATTCCTAGGAAATAGCACATGCCCGAATACAAACTCTTCGCACAGCGCGTGGGACTCACAGGAATTGTAAACATCATCGTAAGCCTGAGAGGATTAATACTGCTACCAATACTCACAAAAACGCTGGGGACTGATTTATACGGTGTCTGGACACTGATTCTTGTTACTATCTCCCTTTTGATGCCGCTTTGCTTATTAGGTCTAAGCACTGCAATGATTCGATTCTTTGCCGCTGAAAGGGATAAAAACAAAATTAAGCAGGACTTTTATGCTGTATTTACACTAATCACGCTATTTAGCGTTTTGTTAGCATCAATCGTTTTTGCCTTTTCCGAGCCACTTGCAATTGCTTTCTTCGGTGGTAGCAGCTCAATCACATTTGTGAGATTGCTTTCACCCATTATAATCCTAACTACTTTGGATGTAATCTGCATCGAATTTTTCAGGGCTTTTCAGCAGATGAAGAAGTATGTGGGGCTTTCAATATTACAGCAAATTCTTGAAATAATATTCATTTCGTACGCAATTCTATCTGGTTACAGCCTATTTGGTGCATTGTTATCGCTAATTGTGGTTAGAGCATTTTTGCTTTTATTAGGCTTCTTAATTATAAATTCGCAAATAGGGATTGGAAGACCAAGTCTAAATCTATCGGTATTAAAACCGTACTTAAGTTTCAGTTTGCCGTTAATCCCTGCTACTATTTCATATTTGATTGTAAACTTAAGTGATAGGTATGTAATCGGATATTTTCTTGGCGTGGCATCAGTTGGTATTTATTCTGCAGCATACAACATCGGCAGCATTGTAGGCATTTTCATGGGTCCTATTAGCATAAATCTATTTCCTGCGATCTCTAACCTGTATGAAAATAACAAAATGGATGAGCTAAAGACGCACCTGGAGTACTCGCTTAAGTTTTATCTTATGTTTGCTATTCCTTCCCTGTTTGGACTTGCTGTTTTATCAAAGTCGTTGCTGGCTACATTAACAACTTCTGAGTTCCTTTCTGCTTATTTGATTGTTCCAATCGTTGCTTTAGCGGTGATTTTATTTAATTGCAGGTCTGTTTTTTTCGATGTCTTAACACTACTAAAAAGGACGAAGGTAATTGGTTTGATATACGGTATTGCCGCTTTACTCAACTTAATATTAAACATCATTTTAGTTCCAGTAATTGGGATATTGGGTGCTGCAATTTCCACTTTATTAACATTTTTTATTTTTGCTGTGATTGTTGGGATTTTGAGTTTCAAGGAGTTACCTTTTGAAATTGACGTTAAGTTTATCCTTAAGAGTGTGATTGCATCAGTTCCAATGGCTTTTATCGTTTGGAATTTGAATCCTTATGGCGCAGTTGATATCTTGATTGCTGTAGGAATCGCAGCGGTAATTTATTTTGGGGTTTTAATTTTGCTGAGAGGGTTCACAAAGGATGAATATGAATTTTTGAGGGATATTGTAAAAAGTGTGATTTAGTTTGAAAACAAAACATTCCCCTATCTTTTGAACCAAAATACGATATTCATATTAACTCCTCTGAGCACAATCCTCTGCCTTCTTTTCTGCTAAGACCGCGTATAGCATAGGGCAATCATTTGGAACTTTTTCAAAAAAGCAACTAATAATAAAAAATAGCCAGCCAAATGGCAACATAATCCTGTTCTGTAGTAACAAAGAAATAGTGCTAAGTCGTCCTCCAAGGTGCTGAAATCGTAATATGTTAAAGCCTTCGAGCATCTTGGATAAAGCAGATGAGCTGAACCTAAAAAAATCGTTGGGATCGCCATGCTGAAAATACATAAACGGTACAACCAATAGAACACGCCCTGATGGTTTTAAGCATCTATGAATTTCATGAATAGCCTTCCACGGATCCGATATATGCTCCAAAACGGTTACACATATAAAAGAATCTATGGAATTGTCAGCATATTTCATATTGAGTATATCTACAAATTCATCGTAATCACCAGAAATGTTAGTGACCACATATTTTTCTGCATGTGTTGCAAAAGTCGAATATTTTAATTTTTTATATCCGCCTAATTCAATTACAGTTCCCCTAAGCATTGGCCCTAGTTGAACCAAACTATCATCACATAAAATGCGGGCAGGTGTGCGCCGTACAAACAGATAATCAAGACATGCCCTCAATCTTGAATTTGGTTTCACACAAAATTCTATATTACAAACACTCATAACAACTCCCCCACAACCTTTATAAACCCTCTACCCACCCGTTCGCCTACAAACCCACTTCTGATTATGCTTATCATCGTCATATTTTGCCCTCAATCCTTCTCTTAATAACTTTCGCCGGTACACCTACAGCAACAGAATATTCTGGAATATCTTTTGTTACAACTGCACCCCCTCCCACAACGCACCTTCTGTGAATAGTAACACCATCACCTATTTCTAACCCCCCGTGACCATAAAGTACGCAAAAAGGATTGACTGAGCAATTCTCACCAATCTTTACAAACCCACCTTGAACACCAATTCCAGCAAACAAGACTAAGAGGAATATTCCAATGATATGAAGTTTGTTTTGCATTTTGATTCTGAATTTCATTTTTCTAATCCCCTCCTTTTTTATGCGAAACAATTAAAAAATAAGTTTTTCTTAATCTCCAAAAACGATTATCTGGTGATTTTAATATCTTAATAAGATTATATTTTTTACCAATCAATTTTTTATAATATTTTAAAGTCGCTCCGAATGGGTCAAGTTCATTATATCCTATATGGTCGGTTGTCCATTCCAAAATAAGTACGCCGTCTTCAGTTATGCACTTCATCCATGTGTCTAAACATGCTTCTGGTTTATATGAATGATCAAAAGAATTACTATAAATAAAATCAACATTATCGACCCATTCATCCTTGACGTTATGAAAATCCCATTGAATAGTATTCGGAAACATGGTGGCACTCGGAGATAGTTCTGTGCCGATAACTGAAATACCTAAATATTCACTAAACCATTCTTGTTCTTTTCCTTGTCTTGTCCCATGGCAAATACCAAATTTAAGATTAGGAACTTCTTTTTCTAAAAAGTCAGATAAAAATTTAATATTGTTTTCGGTAACCCAGCATCTATTAGATTTGATGCCTTCGATATTCCCCTCAATTTGTATTTTTTTATATTCATCATAATTTTTATATTTATGTAATCCTGGCTTTTTAGGAATGAAAATAGTTCTAAATAATGCTTTGAGACGTTCCAAGACTAAGAAAACAGTTTTAATGATGCAGGATTTTTTTTGCAAAAACAATAAAACCTTTAGATTGCTCTGTGATTTATTATTAGGTTGCTTTATTTTCATAACAATCCCCCCCTGAAGGAACTTTGAATCTTCTTAAAATGCAAGACATCTCCTGAAATCGATACCAACTCAAATTGTCTATCCCTTAAATATTCTATCATTTCTTCTTCAGAGCAAGGAGCAAAAGGATGACACTCAATGAAGAATTCACTGATATACTGCATAAGAGTATCATGAATGGAGTATATAACATCACATTCTTTCCCTTCTATATCCATTTTTATTATTGTTCTTTTGTTGCGATCTGCACTTGCCAATACAGCATTTATTGACTGTATTCTAACCTTTACACTTTTTATGATTTTTGTATCCTCTCGTTGATAAAGAGAATGCGACCAGCCCATATCTGCTTCATAAAAATCTTTTATACCACTTTCATTATCCACAGCACAATTATTCAGCACTACTTTTATAGAACGTTTATTTAGCTCTATATTTTTCTTCAAAATCCCAAAGTTAAATTCATTGGGTTCGTAAGAGTACACATTAGAAGCTCCTTTCAAGAGTGCATAAAGTGTGTAGTACCCTTTGTGAGCACCCAAATCAAAAACTTGTGAATTTTTGTAATCTGTGTTATAACGTTCTAGCCAAAAAATTTCACTGAATACACCAATATCCGTACCATAATCTTTCTCCGTTAAAATCGCTTTTAATCCTTTAAATGATGTTATGTAATACTCTTCCTTTCTAATTTTTCTAAGAAGTGGCAGATGTCTGTACTTTAAAGCAAAGAGAAGACTCTTCTCCAGTGCAATAACCTTCAAAAGCATTTTTTCTATAAGTATCCTTTCTACGCAATCTAATACCTTATCAACTCTCCACCAAACGGGAGGAAAACTTTCTCCCAGCAACGGTATCTTGCCAATTCTCCATTCACTCTTTGCCCTTATTAATATAAGTTTTAGCCAAAAAGGTCTTTCTCGCCTCTCGTAAGTTTTTTCAAGTATTCTCATCTTCATATATCTTCCACGATCTAACCTTTTTGGTCTTAGTAATGAAATATTCCCCTTATGCACCCTATATTTTACCAATGGTTTGCCTATATAACCCATCCCGAATCTTTCAGATATTCTTATCCACATATCCCAATCATCATCACCGGTAATGCTTTCATCAAATAAACCAACTCCTTTTAAGCATTCTCTTTTATGCATAACTGTACTTCTTGGAATATAATTGTTTTGCAGTAACACAAACTTATCATGTGGATGTGACTTCATTATCCGCTGAGTTTCTCCATTTCCATTTATTTGGTAAAAGTCAGAATATACTAAACCAACGTTAGAATGTTCATCTAAATATTTAACTTGATTCTCAAACCTTTCAGGAAGGCAAACATCATCAGCATCTAAATAGGCTATATATCTACCTTTCGCCATTTTTATGCCTTCATTTAGTGCAGATGCCTGCCCTTTATTTTCTTGTGATTTCCATCTTATCTTCTTCCCATATGTCCTGAGTATATTTGACGTATTATCCTTTGAGTCGTCATCAATAACTATAATCTCAAAATCTTTATATGATTGATTTAACACACTATCTATTGCCTCAGAAACATATCTTTCGCCATTATACACCGGGATTATAATGCTAACTTTAACCACCTTTCCTCACCCATAAAAACCCGGATTCTTTTTATACCATCCAATAAATTTCCTTAATCCCTCTTCTAAGGATGTTTTTGGCTCATATCCAATTAGCTTTTTTGCTTTATCAATATTAGCTAAAGTATCTCTTGCATCCCCTTTTATGGGATCAACATATTTTGACTTTATATCAGAGTTAAGAAGATTTTTTAAAGTATCAATCATATAATTAATAGTAACTCTTCGACCACTACCGGTGTTTAAGACTTCACCATCTGCTCTATTTGTTTTCAGTAATTTTACATTTGCATCTACAATGTCATCAATATATGTAAAATCTCTCGTCTGTTCACCGTTGCCAAAAATAATCGGTAGCTCATTATTTAGAATAGATTTAGTAAATATAGGTACTGCTAAATCCGGTCTCATTCTGGTACCATAGACCGTAAAATACCTTAAAGAAATAGTTTTTAAACCGTAAACCTCGTGAAACACTCTGCAATAATGCTCCGCAGCCAACTTTGAAACAGCATATGGAGAAATCGGTAGAGTGGGCTGATTTTCATCAAATGGTAGATATTCCACTTTCCCATAGACCGAAGAAGAGGAGGCATTAATAACTTTCTTTACATCTGAGTCTAAGGATGCTTTCAAAATGTTTAAAGTGCCGATTACATTCACTTTATTGGGCAGAAAAGGGTCTTTTATGGAGTATCTTACTCCTGGTCTCGCAGCTTCGTGAAAAATAATTTCTATATTGTTCTCTTTTATTATTTTCTCTATAAAATCGTAATTTGTTATGTCACCTATTATAAATTTAGCGCCCTTACTCTCGATGATTTTTACATTCTCCTTCTTTATTCTGACATCATAATAGGAGTCAAGGTTATCTAAAACGATAACTTCGTGCTTATATGCTAACTTCTCTGCCAAATGTGAGCCTATAAATCCTGCTCCTCCTGTTATTAATATCTTCATTTTTTCACTTTACCGGGTGCATTACCTGATTCTTATAATTAAGAATAACTCTATAAAAAGGTTATTGGTGTACTTAAAATTGATCTTTCATTGAACCAACAGGCTGCTCACGTACCCTGTTTCTTATGTATTCTGAGACTATATGAGCAAGTTTCTCACTGTTGTGGAGCAATTCCTCTTCTGACAAGCCCAATAGATATGAGAGATATGACCGGATTTTTTTTATTTCATCCTCAAGATTAATCAGCATTTTCAACTCGTCTAAAGAGTTTGCCCTGCCATGAAAATCCCTGGACAGTATAACGACTTGTGATCCTAATCTTACATGTTCAGATAAAACCAAACGGCTATCAAGGACACCTCCACCGAGTCTTGAAATACCACCAAAACCAAAACGAATGCCCTTCTTCTTTATTTTTGCTGCTAAATATTCCACGATCCCTCCACTCAACAGTTCAAACATAAAATCCAAACCCATCGACAAATGAAGGTCATTGAGACCAATATAAACTTCATCAATACCGTCTATCTGCAATATATCATCAACCCGAACCAATGCCTGCGACGTTTCTAATAATAAACTAGTAGCAGCCCTGCCATTAATTATTGATATAAATTTCTCAACCTCCCGACATGTTTTAAACATCGGCAACATAATAATATCTGCGCCTCGGGATAGAACCTCGTTGATTTCTCTTTCAGATCCTGAGTGTATTGGGTTGACCCTAACCAGTAACTTTGAATTATGAAGAACATTTCTCACTCTGTTAATATCTTGTAGCGAATGGGCAGATATCACGGTATCTAGATGGCCTTGACGCTCTCTTTTTCCCAGATACTCTAAGTCAATCATAATACGATCAACACCGGAATCCTGAGCATACTGCGCTAACTCTGGGTCATTTGTGATGTATATAAACTCCATAATAGTCACTTCTCCTTAACAGGAAGAATCCATTCTTTATATGCTTCAACCTTCCCCCTTACAATATCAAAGTATCTTTGACTTATAGATTTAGTTATTTCACTTGGTTTTCCATCACCAACAATTATTTTATCAACAGATACAATCGGGGTAATCTCTGCCGCCGTTCCGCATAAAAAAATTTCGTCGCAAATATATAGCTCCGTTCTATCAATATCCCTTTCTATGACAGTTAAGCCAATATCGTCCTTTGCTATATCTATAACGGTATCTCTTGTAATACTTTCCAAGATTGAGGCAGTAACGGGTGGAGTTATCAATGCACCATCTCGCACAATAAAAATACACGAGCCTGGCGCTTCGGAAACTTTACCTTCTCTATTAAGGAATAACGCCGTATCGTATCCATTATCTAACGCTTCAAGCTGTGCCATCCGGCTGTTGATGTAATTTGCACCTGCTTTAATTCTTGGCGATACGGATCTATCACTTATACGTTCCCATGAACTCACACAAGCAGTAATACCTATTTCTGAGTTATAGGCTCTACCCATAGGAATGGGTGCAATCATCATCTCACAATCTCCTTTATAAGCCCAATTAGTAAGTTCGTTTATATAGGAAGTAATACGCACGGAAATATCCTCCATATGTCCATTGGCAATTATCGTATCAATAAATGCGCCCTGTATTTCAGAAGCCGTGTATTTAAGGCTAAGCCTCAGTATTTTGGCTGATCGGAAAAGGCGATTGAGGTGGTCTTTAAATCTGAAGGCTGAGAGTTGATTACCGCTATCACTCAAATAACACCGAACCCCCTCAAACACATTGATTCCATACTGGCATGTCGGAGACAAGACATGTATCTTAGCGTCTTTCTCGGGCACAAGGCGACCCGCCAGCCACAAAACTCTCTCAGTAGCCATAATTGTTAGTTTCCCCCTTCGTATTTAAAGTTAAAGGTTCTAAATATATCTTCAGTTTCTTCTTTCCTTTTGATGATTTCGTATGATCTCTTCTTGGAATTATACTCGATGATAGGACAATTTGGTAAAATGAACGGAGGCTTTAAAACTATTGAATATGACCCTACATTGTCAAATACAATATAATCCCCTATTTTCAAAGACCCTTTATACCCTTTGTATAAATAATCCCTTTCTATGCATGTATAGCCAGCTATATCAATAGAGTCATATTCTTCATAATACTTTTCTGATTTTTGATATATGGTTATCGGTAAATTTAGACCACCCGCCGATGTTGGAATTATATTATATTTACTTCCCGAAACCGTTGCTATAATTTTATTGCGTATTGTCTTTATATTAATTACTTTAACCACGAATTTCATCGTATCTGCCACAAGCGCAGTTCCAGGCTCAAGCAAAAGGTTCGGTTTCTCAGATTCATCCGGATTTTGGTAAAAGTCTCGGAACCTGGTAGCGATGACTTCTGCATATTCCTGATAGCTTGGCACTCTATATTTAAACTGTTTTTTTAGTGGGTCATTCATTTTTCCAACAAAACCACCTCCAAGATCAATAAACTCAGGAGGTGAAGAAAACAATTGATTGGATAAGTGCAACATTTTATCAACGCGGACAATATACGATTCAATATTTCTATTCGGGAAATGACAATGAAGACCTTTAATATTTATATTATCAAGCCTTTTCAACATATCAAAAGCATGATAAAAATCTTCTCTATCTATATCAAATCCAAATCTTGAGGGCATAGAATCTCCAACATCAAAATTGCACCTGAGTCCTATAGACATATCTATTTCAGGGTTGTCCTGAGCAATTTTTTCTGCAATATCTATCTCGTAAAACGAATCTAAATTTACAATACCTCCACCCAACAGGCATTTCTTAATGGTTTTTCCGTTCTTGTAAGGCCCATTGAAAATAATCTTTTGTGGGGACACCCCAAGTTTAATAGCTAAATCGAATTCCATCTCGGAAACTACTTCTGCATATCCCCCTTTACGGTCAATTAGTGCACACAATTTAGGGATGTAGTTAGTTTTATAGGAGTATGCAATAAAAGTTTTAGGATATAAATCTCGAAATGCTTTAAGGAATTCATCATAGTTTCGTTCAAATCTCTGAGAATCTAGCAAATAGAATGATTCACCATAAATATCACACAGTTCTTCTAATATGTCCCAAGTGATTTTCATTTTAATTTTCTCCTGAGGAGTTGATGTTTTTCAGGATACATTGGTAATGATAAAACCTCAGTTGAGATTTGCTCTGTTTTAGGAAGATGGAAATATCCCAATCCTAATGATTCATGTTTGTGCATAGGCTTGGGCCATGAAATCAAAATCCCGATACCGGATTCTCTCAGGCATGCAACAAGCTTATCGCGTTCTTTTGACTGTACTACGTAGTTTTGGTATATGTCAAAGAATTTGTTATCTGACTGCGGTGTTATCGGAAGTTTGAGATTAGGCAGCAAGGAGAAGGCTAATGCCGCACCCACTGCCGCTCCCGTAATACCATTTTCTGATACCGGCGTATCTATTATCCTTCCGGGGAATCGGTCAATGAGTCCGACAGTGGTAGCTCCTACATACCAGGGGCTGGTAACTCCCTGTCCCATCAGGAATACCCTTTCGTCTTTCTCTATCATTTGGTGCAAAGTTTCGTTAATTGCATCCACATAAGATATTTGTCGCATGTTCTTTCCTTCACCTGCAAATTTTCCTATCACTATATAGCGCCTATATCTTTATAGACACGAAGTCCCTTCAGCTCAGATAAGAACCTAAAACCTTTTATAAAATCACGTGCATCTAGATTCAATGGAACACCAAAATCCTCGATCATTACCATGAATTTTCTCTTTGACATTCCTGCAACCTCTGCAGCTTTTCCCAATGATATCTCCCCCTCTACATACGCTCTTACTGCTTTTCTCGTTCTATACTCATTTATGCGAGAAATATACTAAAGATGGGCACACTGTGATTTGCCTGGACGATTTCATGAGTGGAAATCTGACAAATATTCGGCATCTCTTAGATTATCGAAATTTTAAGTTGGTAAAAGGCGACATCAGGAACTTTGACTTACTGGAAAAGATAATGCAAGATGTTGATGTAGTATTTCACCTAGCAGCACAGATTCATGTGGACAGGTCCTATATTGAACCCAAACTTACATACGAAGTGAATGTGATGGGAACCCAAAATGTCCTGGAAGTGGCAAGAATACACGATGCTAAGAGAGTTATTCATGCATCTACAAGCGAGGTATATGGTTCTGCACAACATGTACCAATAGATGAAGATCATCCTCTTAACGCGCCGCATCCATATGGTGCAAGTAAAATAGCTGGCGATAGGATGTGCTATGCGTATATAAAAACTTATGGCATGGATATCTCTATATTGCGACTTTTTAATGTTTTTGGCCCCCGACAAAGGGACTTTGGGTACGGTGGTGTAATTTCCATATTTACTAGGAGAGTTCTGAGTAACATACCTCCAATTATTTATGGCAATGGACTACAGACAAGGGACTACACCTATATAGAGGATGCTGTTAGAGCGTATGATCTAGTTTTTAATCATGATGAGCCAATAACCGAGCCGATTAATTTCGGAACGGGCAAAGAAGTAAGTATAATTGATTTAGCTAATAAGATAATTGAATTGTGCGACAAAAAAGGAGAAATAAAACCGGTACATGTGGAGTCACGAATTGGTGAAGTCGAACGGTTAATTGCAGACGCAACGAAAGCAAAGGATTTATTAGGGTGGAAACCTAAATACCACTTCGAAGAGGGTTTGAAAGATTTTATTCACTGGTATAAAAACTATGGGTTTGAGGAGAGGATTAGAATTGAGTGAAGACCGTTCTCGTTCGTTCAATATAGAGTTAGCACTAGCCACCCCTCTTGCGACTTTGCGAGAGATGTACGTGACGATGGTAAGAATCCGCAAAGTTGAAGAGAGAGTTGCAGAACTGGTTTCTAAAGAAGAGATTATCTGTCCGTGCCATTTATATATTGGCGAAGAAGCGGTGGCTACCGGGGTATGTTCTGCGCTTAGAAAAGACGATTATGTTTTCAGTACCCACCGCTCAGACGGGCATTACATCGCTAAAAGTGGCGATATAAAGGCACTCATGGCGGAATTGTAGGGTAAAGCAACAGGATGTTCAAAAGGAAGGGGTGGTTCTATGCACCTTGCATCGCCTGATATGGGGCTACCCGGTAGTAGTGCTATAGTTGCTGGGACGATACCTTTAGCGGTGGGAGCGGCATTAGCCTTTACTATGCAAAAAAAAGATAGTATTTCAGTGGCTTTCTTTGGCGATTGAGCAACAAACGAAGGAACGTTTTACGAATCTCTTAACTTTGCAGCACTGAAGAAACTACCAGTAATCTTTGTCTGCGAAAATAATCTATATTCTACGCATATGCCCATATCGGCATGTATTGCAAATACGGACATTTACAAGATAGCAGAAACGTTTAATATGACTTCGGTACGGGTTGACGGGAATGATGTGCTAACGATTTTTAAGACAGCAAAAAAAAACAATAGAAGAGGCTCGTAGTGGGAAGGGGCCGGCTTTTATAGAGGGTATGACATACAGATGGCGGGGGCATGTGGGCCCAAACTTCGATGTAGATAAAGGGCTCAGGACTAAGGAAGAGTTGGATTATTGGATGGATCGCTGTCCTGTTAAAGCGCTGGAGGAGTTCTTGTTAGAGCAAGGTTTTATTTCAGAATTGGAAACAGATAAAAGTTATACGAGTATAGAACGGGAAGTAGAAAAAGCGCTTGTCTTTGCGAAAGAGAGTCCATATCCTAACCCAGATGGAAAATCATTTAGCAACATATTTAAGAATTAAAGATACAAATCAGGACATATTAAAGTAATGTGTGAGAAGAAAAGATAAATTAGATAATGCCAGACAAGATGCACAAATCAAAGATTATCGTAGATACGTCTTCATGGATAAATGTGTTTAGGGTAGACCTTACCAGCTATTTGATCGAAAATTTTTCTGTACTTGTGACACCAAAGGTTAATGATGAGATATTGGAGGGAAAAGGGTTTGCAGAAGATGCGAATTTGTTCGAGAAACTTTCCACTGAAGGGAATATCCAGATCGTAAGGCCCAAGACAATCCAAGAAGAGATCAAACATGAAATCAGCGTATCTTCTGGAGAAATAGAGAGCATAGCATACGCAATGGAGAGAGGAGATTGTATCGTGTTGATAGATGATTCAAAAGTATATCAAGTGATGGATCGTTTTAATCTGAAATACATCTCATCTGCAAACATCATAATTGATGCATATCTAACGGAAGAGATTAATAAAGACGATGCTTATAGATTATTGGAGATATTGAGAAAGGTTTTAAAAGACGAAGTAATAGATAAAGCAAAGGAGGTATTAAAAGATGCTGGAAATAAAGCTAAAAGAGGAATATGATGAGTGGCTGAGGAAGATATCGAGGGAGGTCAGCATCGCACCAGAAGAATTGGCGTATATGTCTATCGAGAAATTTATAA
>QBUN01000202.1 GCA_013180565.1 Candidatus Methanophaga sp. GoMg3.2
TTTTCTCTATTCTCCCAAACATCATCTATTTTCGATATTAAACTTTTGTAACTCAATTCTTTAATGTTTAAAACATATTTTTCCTGTCCCAACATCTCTCCTATTATACCATGCGTTTTATCACTATAAGCTATCGCCACCGTTGGAACAAGCATTGACGTTGATGCTATCGTTGCGTGCATCCTTGCTCCAATGAATAAATCGCATTGCCCTACGATTCCTTTTAATTCTTCTGGTGTATATTCCTCTTTGATAGATACAATTTTATCTTTATTTTTTATTAACTTGCAAATATCATCTGCAACAATTCTGTCATCAATATCTCCTGGACCTATAACATGAGGCACAAAAACTATTGTGGCATTTAACGTATCAACTAAATAATCAATAACTTTTGACATCAATTTAACATATTCATTATATTTATCCTTACGGTTTTTTAACTCTGGAAAACTATAATTAGAAATGATCTTACTAACGGAAATCCCTATAAGTGGCATATATTCCTTAATCCCTTCTTTTGCCAATATTTCTTTTATTCTTTCGTCTGATGCTGGTTCTAACATAAACGCAACATCCGCCGTAACATGTATCGGAGGTTTATTAACTCCAATCTCTTGTAAATGTTTTAAAGAGCGTTCTTCTCTCAGTGTTATTAGTTTTGTTCGATTAAAAACAAACTTGGCAATAAACTTATTCCATCTCTTTTTATAGGGTCCCAATGACTCTGCACAAATTACAACTGGCTTATCCAATAATATTGCAAATAACAGATTAACAAAACGATAAAATAGGAAGTCATAATCCTCTGTCAAAACATCGCCACCAGTATTCAAAACGATGTTCGCATCATAATATTCCTGCAATTTTTTACCACAGAAAGACCTACTTACGTTCAAACCAAATCTATGCAGTATCGCCCAGAGACCACATCGAAATAACAAAAATAATGTCGAAAACGATGCTAATGAATCTTTTGCACGCGTTTTTGCTTTGGACTGACCAGCATATTCTTGTAATCTTTTTCCCTTTATCGAGAGATTTATTTTCACACCAAGATATTTATTTAAAACTGAATCTAAACCGCATAAGACCGATAAACCCAATTGTGCCACCATAATCTTTAAAGGATAAATCTTTCCAGCTACTTTGACTATTTTTACATTGTATTGGGTATAATCTATTTCAGGATGATAAGTTGATATCGTGAACTTTGCCCCGTGAATAAAATTACTCAGTAATTTAATTTTAGAATTTAAGAGAGCAGCGGATCCTTTGTTCAATCTTGAGGTAAAATTCACTATTAGTATGTTAGTCATAGCTACCCTTTCTCAAAATTCTTTCGCCTTCTTTCGGATCGAGCCATTCAAGCATAATTCGCCACTCTATCTGCCTGATGAAATTCAGCGTGCCAATCCATTTATATATCAAATGCCCGATGTATTTTCTCATTCTATTCCTCTTTTTTACATCATCCATTGGAGCAAATATTTGTAATTCCCATTTATCGTAACGGATGTTCGCCTTATTTTTTGTGTTTGTGGTAAAACAAAAATGGAGTATCAATATATAAATCTATATTGTGGAAGATATCAGGATGGATATAGGATAAATGTGATTTCATGAGGTTAAAATGGCACACCTTGGAGATAAGACGACGCGTGCTCAAAGAGTGGTCCACGCAAAGGGACTTATCGAGCTCCTTTCCCTTGATCTCTGTTTTCTCCCTTTGTCATGCGTTTAAGTGAGTTACAATGCTTGATTCTTTTTCTAATCAGCCTTTCTACCATTGTTTATCACACCCTTTCATCAATTTCATTTAGTCCCGAAAAAAATGAACAAATCTCGTTCAATTAAGTAACAAATGAGTATATTTACAATGGCATGAAGTTGGTTTTGACTGTGTTACTAATTCACAAAATTCATTCCTTCCGCGCGATAATAAAGATGTTCGGAAAAAACAAAATAAGCATTAAAAGTCTTACTGCCTTTCGCCTAAATGTTTGATGAGGTATGAGCGAAATGGCCTTTTCTATAGCGCACAAGTAAGCAAGATAGGTACGACTTGCCTTTGGTTTGACGTATATTCCAAATAACTGAGTGATCTTGGTTGGAATTCTTAAGACCGCTTGAATATCCTTAAAGCCAGCTCGTTTTAATAATTCTTTAAGTTCTTGGTACGTATACTCCTTCAGATGCATTCCCATTGGCTTATCGCACTTGAATACTCTCGAAACATCTGAGGGACCAGCATACCTGTGAGGTGGTAGCGAAGATGTATCTTCCTCCGCTTGAAAGAATAGATAAGGCACCTTTGAAATGCTCATACAAATCGTCAGGGTGCAGGTGTTCAATTACCTGATCAGAAATTACCACATCGTAAGAATTGGGGGGTTCAAATCTCCCTAAATGTACACCATCAGAAATACCCCATGATAAGTAGGGGGGCTCAGAAACATATTTTTTACCGCGTTCACGTGTGATTTCAGTAGCTCGGCACTTAAAACCGCAACTGGCTAAATATGTTATCATCTCTCCCCTACCTGAGCCGATTTCATAAATCTTTTTCGGAGGTTCTCCGACGAGCTCAACCCAGTTTTTATAACGTTGAGAAGACGATATTGTGCTACCAATCTCTATGAACTGATTAAGCCACCATAGCTCACTGTACAGCGTACTATAACAACACTCGAATATTTCCCAACGATTTTCTGGATTTGACGCTAAAAGTTCTTTTGCTAAACGCTTTTCGAGTTCCCAATGTCTCAAAATCATCTCTTCTGTGACCTCAGCATCATCAGGCATATTGTAGTTCTTTTTGTAGCGATCAATAAGTTCTTGATCTCTTGGTTCTATCATAGTCTTATTCCTCCAACTGTGTCAATCATAGGCATATTTACGGCAAAGGCACCAATAACCCTGCGTCTGATTATCAACAAGGAATTTATCCACCTCCCTCCTGAGCTTTTTCAGATTGCGATTTCCTGCAATATATAAAATCATATACAATACAACTCGATATAACAGGTAAATTGGTATTCCTATCAACCTATAGAGTAATGATTGAAGCCGAGGGATAGGTGGAATCAAAAAGCTCAAACCATAATATACTCGATTAGGTTGAAGTCCATAGAAATCGGTTGGTGCTATCAGGACTTCGGAAAATTTATCAGTTAAAGATCTAATTCCATCTTTAGTATAGCGAAAATAGTCACAAGGAGCAGAATGGTATGGGTAAACCCATGGGACATAAAGGGCTAATTCACCACCTTCTGATAATATCCTGTGAAGTTCATTCATTGCTTGAAAGGGCTTATCAACATGTTCGAGAACTGCATTGCAAATGATCCCATCTACTGAATTGTCTTTAAAAGGTAATCTCTTGATATCCGCAACAATATGTGGTTTATTCTCCTTCATGAAATCCACGCAGTAAGTTTTCTCTTCAAGTATAGTTCTGTACTTTTTGTGAACCCAACCGGTACTCCACGGTTTTCCCCCGCCGATGTCCAATATAACTCTGCGCTTAAGGACTGTTTCAATGAATTCTTCTGATTTTGGTTTTCGCATAGTTTTAATTCTGTTGTACTTTTTGGTCATTTATCTTCTCCATCTATTTTTATATTCGTTAATCGCCTTCTTATAAACTTCAATTGTCTCCTCTGCAATCTTATCCCATGATAGATCTGTCTTCAACTTTTTATACGCGTTCTCTCCCATTTTCTTCCTTAATTTTTCGTCTTTTAATAATTTAATTATCGCATCAGCCAAAGCTTCCGGATTTTTTGGTGGAACGATGAATCCAGTTAGGCCATCATCAACGATTTCTGGAATGCTGCCGACCTTTGTGACAACGACTGGTTTCTTGAAGCCATAAGCCGTTGGGATTACGCCACTTTGTGAGGCATCTATGTAGGGCAGAGCAACTAAGCTGCATCTTTGGAATAATTTCGCACCTTCTTTGTAGGAAATGTAGCGACTATGCACAATGAAGTTATCTCTGTGTATCATCATGTTTTCGTATTTTTTGAAGCCCTCGCCCGTCCCAGCAATAACTATTTTTGCCTCTGGCACTTCTTTTGTGATCAATGGTTCTGCTTTTATCAGATATTCCAATCCTTTGTATTTGTATACCCTGCCAAAGAACAAAATTAGATTTCCGTCTTCTTTTAAATCTTCTTTTTCGTATATCTTGAAC